>JAJDBL010000124.1 GCA_029261375.1 Nitrospirales bacterium | reverse complement strand
TTTGACAACCCTCACTTTGAGGATGACGATCGTGCCGCTTCTGACCTTGCGGATGTTGAGTCTTCGTTAGAGGGCAAGGTACATCTTATCTCGTTAGATCCGCATCCGCTGCTCGATCCCCATCCATACATCGAGTGGTTTTCTGACGAAAGTGTTCACTACCGTATTGAGTTGAGCGAAGGCGATGCGCGTGTCGCGACGGAGCAGGAGGCCGACCTTTTGCTCGAGCAAAGCCAGGAAATTCGATCCTCACGAAACTTTTGACTTGACACATTAGAACGGCGAGTTTATAGTCGCGCTTGTTGCGTGAGATACGTCACAATTGCCCTGCAAAATATGAGGTAAATCACATAATCATGCGGAATATTAACCACACCGTTACAACGGCTCATGGTAGGGAGGAAAGGAGTTGATCCATGACCAAACCTGTAATCGAAAGTTGTGTAAGTTGGTAGTCTGTAATCCTAGACGGGAGGATCTCATAATGGAAAGAGCGAAATGGAAGACTACAGTGTTGCTCTTGGCGCTGCTTTCCCCGCTGCTCTTCATCGCTATTCCCCCCAGCTCAACGTGGGCCCAGTTGCCCACCGAGATCAATGCACTGGTAAAACTTAAGGGTGGGTTTGCGGCTCTCGAGAACAATCGATCCGGTGAAGCCTTCACAGATTGCTTTGCCAAGGGATCGCCTATCTGTAATCAGCCCGGCGCAACGCTCAATGACGACACCATGGGGTATAACTTCGGCGGCGGATTAGATCTTCCGCTCTGGCTGTTGCCGTGGGGCCATGTCGTAATTGCGGAGTTGGACATCGGGTTTTCCCGGTTCAGCACCGGACAAACCTTCCTGCAGTTAATTGAAAATGGTCCAACCTCTCTGGGTGGACCAACGCCCTGCGGTGCGCCGCGGTGTCCCATCGGGACAAAACCAGGATTTATCGATCCGCCAGGGGGAGGATTTGTTGATGCGAACGGTCAGGGGGGACGGCCGAGTCCGCAACCTGGCGTGCGAACAGCAAAAATTACCACTGTAAACGCAGGAATTAACCCGAAGTACCGAATGGACACGCTGTTTGGTGACGACCGGAAATTAAGGCCGTGGATTATTCCGGCAGGTTGGGAATTTCAAATCTTCAGCCCACCACCGCATTCTATGCAGATGTGGGAGATCGGCGGCGTGACCGGCGTTGGAATGGACATTCATGTCTGGGAACGCATCTGGTTGGGTGTTGAAGGACGATATCACTATCAATACACAGATCATACGGGCATCGACGGCAACTTCTTCACGGCTGGGGGATATTTAGGAGTTTCATGGTGAGGGGTACCTCAAACATGAGCCAGCTCATGGCACCGCGAATGCCACAAAGCCTTGAGACACGGGAGGATTTAACAATGGAAAGAGCGAAATGGAACAGATCATTGTTGCTCTTAGCTCTAGCAATCCCGGTTCTTTTCGTCTTGTCGTTCCCCCAGACCTCGTCAGCACAGTTACCATTCCATGTTAACGGGAACTTCTTTTTTCAGGCTGGGGGTAAGTTTCTCTTCAACGACCGGGCAAACGAGCCGTTCACGGACTTCTTTTCAAGCACAACGGGAACGGAGCCAGCGAACAATACAGCAGGGTGGTACGTCGGTATGGGTCTCGATATGCCGCTCTGGGAACTTCCTTGGGGAGACGTGATCGTCGGAACCGTCAATATCGATGTGGGTAGAATCGAGCAACCGAGAAAGACCTTTATCACCGCACAAGGTACGCCATCGATTACCGCACCTGGCCAGGGGGAAGACCTCAAGCAGAAGGGCGGCTTAACGACGATGGGGGTTATGATTCACCCAAAATACAGAATCGCAGCACTCACGACAGAAGTAAACGGAAAGTTGATCCAGCCATGGGTCATTCCATTTGGATTTGAGTTGCAGGCATTCGCTCCGCCGTCACCCGGGCTGAATATTTTTGAAGTCGGGTCTATTTTTGGCGTCGGTGTCGACATGGTCCTGACAAAGCGGCTGGTGATTGGTATTGATAACCGTTGGCATGTTGGTACAGGCCAGACGGGGATCGATACCCTGAACACGACTGTTGGGGGATACGTCGGTATCCGCTTCTAGCGGATCGACGTTCTGAATACGAAGGATGACCTGCAACATGCGACATATACGGGAGGAATTCATAATGGAAAGAGCGAGATGGAAGACTACATTGTTGCTCTTGGCATGGCTATTCCCGCTTCTGTTCATCCCGGTCTCCCCCCAGCTTTCATGGGCTCAGATGCCGGTTGAGGTGAACGGAACAGCGTACTGGGGAGGCGGATTTGCCGGCTTGATCAATGATCGAGCAAACGAGATGTTTACCGACTTGAACTCATCCCTGACGGGAAGCAAGCCAAATGACGATACATTCGGCTGGTTTGTGAGCTCAGGTATGGAAATCCCAATCTGGGGCCGCGACAATGGTCACGTGATATTGGGAGAGATCGAAATGCAATTCAGAAAATATGGCGGTGAGCAGGCGGGATTCCCGGGAAGTGGTGGTGGGAATGATTCCGGCTTCCTGATTCGGCAGGTCGACTTGATTCAGATCTCCGCTAGTTTTTCACCAAAGTATCGTTTTGACAACTTTCACAAGTCCGGGCGAATCTGGCCTTGGATCATTCCAGCCGGACTTGAGCTTGGTGCCATAAGCCCTCCAGGTCCAGACGTCAATCCTATTGACATGGGGACTGTTCACGGGGTTGGCGTGGACTATATGTTAAATCGTTACCTGATCGTCGGGATTGATTTTCGATATCACTTTGCCTCAGGCATTAACGCAATTGAATCGAGCAGCTACACATCTGGTGTGAAGTTAGGACTTCGGTTCTAGGTGCTCTAGGAGGTGATGCTGATGGAACGATGGGTACAGAAAGTTTCTAGATGGAGGGTTCCTATCATGAGTAGGTATGGTCCAAGAAGACGCTTTGCTCTTGGCATGCGCCTTGGGGGCGCCTTTATGCTTGCCATGTTACTTGGCCTGCCGGGTACACACCTTGTCGGTCAGGCTAATGCGCAAACGATACCCCTGGAGCTTACCGCTGCCGCAGTCGCACTCGGGTTTTCAGATGCCGGAAGCACGGTAGATGTTCGAGTGCGGCCAGCAACAGAACAGAGCCCAATGGGAAGAACAGATGTCTCCTTTAATATCGCCGGCATTCCTGCGGCGTTCAATCCTGACGCCGACGGGAATCCCGTTGCAGGGTTGTCATGTAATGTATTAGGTAAAGGTCAAGCACTTCTCAGCGGCTGGTTGTTGATTGACCCCGCAGAGCGTGCGCCTGGCGTCATGCGTGCGGATGGAAGTGGGCGTCTGCCTAACCATCTCGTTGAACGGTGGGGGCCACCGTTCCCTGTTGGTCCTGCCGGACCTCGTGGTGGCTACCAGGGCGTTGATTCTAATGCCATTGGGACTGGCCTAGGCGAGAATGGTGCCTGTGGGACACCAAGTTATCCTATGGATATTGGTAAAAAGGGAAGCGGCCCGCTAGACACCGGGGGCGCATTGGAAGCCACCTGTTTTCCGGGGCATCCAAGTATTCGCTTGACCACCCCCATCACCAAAGCTACTGCTGGCTTTAACTCAGGAATGGGAGGCGCATTAAATCCCGATCCCAATGCGTTTGTGTCTGATAGTGATGGTGAAGCATCGGCCACACTGAAAACAGATTATGACTTTACCGCGGGAGCTCAGGTCGTTCCGCTCGTCTGGCGAGAAGCGCCAGGGGTTCCGTTTAATCCTGCGGGCTTTCCAAATGTGATGGATGAAGCGTCATTCATGGGGCCATTTTATCTTCGCGATGCCAACGGCGCCCCTATCGGTCCTCCGCCAAACGCGCCGGGTGTGTTTGGTTCGAGCGTCCCACCGTTTGCCGCACAATGCACCAATGGCGGTATCGCACCGGCCCCGCCACCTTGTGTTTTTGGGCCGGGAACGAATACCCTGAAAACAGTGGGAGGCGCCTTCAAACGAGTGTTTGAGACCAAGGCTTCTATTCGTCATGAGGGGCCAAATGGTGAAGTCATTCCATCTCTCGTTGGCGGGATCGGCGCAATCGGTGTTGCCAACTCGGTCAAGGCTCCGTTTCCTCTTTCATACGGACGTGGCGTGATTCATGATATTGACGGTCCTTGTGATAATAATATTCACCGCGCTGGTCAGGCTCCATGCCCGACCGATGGGTTTGGTGGAGGCACACCAGGAAGCACTCCGGCAGGGCCCACACCACCTACGCATCCTGCGGGATCCGATACTGTCGGCAAACCGCTATTTGATGCCGATGGGAATCAGGTTGCTGAGCTTCCGGGCAACGCACGGTATGGTTTGCGTTTTCAGAAGCCAGACGCCCTGGGTCGTCAGACCTTGGCGCGAGGCCGTGCGGTTGGTATAGGAATAGCCGTTCATCATGACTGCCTGACCCATGGCGTTGTGCCAGGGAACCCTATGCAATGGGCAGTACAGATGCAGCGTGTTGGCGGACAGTTCGTTGATGCAGCTGGGAACCGAGGAGTGTTCGTACCTAAGAGTACACTTGGTCCTCCAGTTCCGCTCGAAGGGGGTGTCAGGACAAAGTTCCCCGCAGAGTTCACGATGATTATGACCGGTGCATTGCCGGGCATCACTCCTGGGACGATGAACTAATGGCTCGGCAGGGGGCGATGTGGAAGCTTGACCAGAGGACGTCACCCGAAATAAGGAGGATGTCGCAATGACACGTATATTGATACTCATGGCGGTCGGGATTGGGCTGGTGCTTGCAGGCCCGGTTAACCCGCTAATCGGTAATCAGGACACTGCGTTTGCGCAGGCAAAAGTGGTGAAGCTGTTTAAGGCACCATTTGTGAGCTTGCCGCTTCGGGGGTTTTTCTATCCCCCGGCAAATGAGACTCACAATTTTGCCATGGTTACTATCGAGGAGGACGGACAAGGGCGCAGAAACTCGACGCTTCGGTATACCTTTCGTGGGTTGACTCCGAACGTGCTCCATACGCTCTGGTTTGTGAACCTATACATGATCAACCGCATCGGGGCATTTCCTGGAGCGGCCCCTCCTAGTCCGCAGGGGAATCCTTATTTACCATGGACCGCTGGAACTCATGGCGCAGGCTATGATGCGAACGGTGATGGTGTTTTGACCTGCGGTGAAGGGATACCGGGGTTTGAGCCCGTCACCACGACAACCGCCCCCGTGTATACCGGGAGTGTGAATATTGATGGACAAAGCGGCGCGGCCGTGGGAACAGGTCAGGCTGGTCGGTCCTTCGACCAAAATTCGTTCTGTACCAATGAGTGGGGGCATGCGAATCCGGTGATTCGATTACCCTATGATATCACCACCATGAATATTCCTGCTCAGAATCCGCCGATATTTCAGACAGAAGTCGTTGACCTGGTCGAGCGCATTAATGTGAACGATCGTCGCTACTGGAGCTTGTTGCGGAGCAATGAAGCGTTAACAGACGTTTCAGTTGTC
>JAJDBL010000123.1 GCA_029261375.1 Nitrospirales bacterium | reverse complement strand
GACTACATGAGCAGAATCGGAAAAAAAGCCTGGATTCCGGGTCAGGCCCGGAATGACACCACAACGACATCGCCGGTCAGCGGAAGACAGCAGGTGCCTGGGAATAGTGGGATTGAGAAGAGAAGATTACGTCGTGTTAGTCCTCGGAATGTTCGTCCGGATCGTGAAATAATGTGTCGAGGTCGCGTTCGCTCGTCACGACGCGCAACACGTGAATGTCTATGTCGGCGGGAAGGTAGAAGATGATGTACTTGCCTAGGGGGTAGCCACGAAGAGATGATCGGATTTCCGTCCATGCCCGTCCCATGTCTGGCTTGTGTGCAATGTCCCGACAGGTGCTGTTGATACGGCGAATGGTGCGCTCAGCGGCACTCGGATTCTCATCCGCAATCGTGTCAAAGATATCGTCTAGGTCAGCACTTGCACGTGGGGATTGTGTAAACACTGTAACTACTCCTTCGCGGTACTGTGTTTCTTGGCCAAACGCTCGTGCCCTCGTTGAATCATCTCTTCAACATCTACGGGACCCGCATTCCCGCTATCGATGCCATCTTGAATCATCATCTTCAGGTCCTCGACTCGCGTGGTACGCATGCGATCGCGTTGCTCGAGCAATCGCAATGCGTCGCAAATGACGTCACTTGATGAGGTATATACACCCGAATCGACCTTCTTCTTCACGAGGGCTTCAAGGTGTGGTGTTAGGGATATATCCATACGTTAGGCTCCGCGTGTTCGTCTTTCTCACAATATGGCGAACGACAACAATTATCAATTGCTACGAGTGTTCGGAGAGATTTTCGACGATCACATAAAGAAGAAGGACAAGGAGGCACAATCCGCTTGCAAGGGCGATCACTCGGTTAAATATGCTCCGGGTGCAGGCGTCAGATTGCCGATTCCAGGGGATGAGCGTCGACCCATTCAAAAGTAGCGCGAGTGTCAGCCCGCCGATCAGTACCCACGGCGGAAACACATAGATCTCAACAGTATCCAGAAGATGAAGTTCGTATTTCAGAATACTACCAGTGACGAAGTATAACGCGGGAAGGGCAACACCGAGGCCAAGCCATCCAAGCAATGAGTTGCGACTCATACAGGGCCTCTCTTTCAATCGTCATTCCGGGCCTGACCCGGAATCCAGTGTCTTTTGATCTGATTCGGTACTCATGGCATCGAAGTGGCCACTGTTATTCATTCTGGCTGAGGATCCAGGCACTCTCGTGTCGTGTGAACCCAACGTGGGAATAGAAGGAAGAGGTGGCCGGTGCCGAGAGAAGAATCAGTTTACAGCGAGGCGCAAGATATTCTCTCGTCTGTTTGATGAGGTGTGTCCCAATGCCTTGCCGAACACGCGATTGGACGTCGTTGGCTCAGGGTGGAACGGACTAACAGGTCAATGAATTGATCAACGGAAAGTGCGGTCTCTCGACGATAGCCAATTGAGCTCTCGTCATTCTTCATAGCCCTTGCCTTCGGGGGCTTCGCAGCGATTCATCGTTTTCCGAACATCGTCTGCATAGACTGTGTGAAGTGAGAAGATGCCTCGGGTTTCTCGTTTTACGGTGTCGATGGTTTGTTCGATGATGTGCACCTTGCCGAGAAAATTCCATTGTCCATCGATCTCTTCAACCAGAAAGACTCTGACCGGTGCGGGGTGGAAGAGTCGAATTCCGGGACGACGAAACGTATGGCGTGTGCCGACTGTGAGTGGGGAAGGGAGGTCGGTTCGCGCAATCTTCAGGGTATCGTTGAATTCAACAAGGCTACCCATCTGAGACGCCGTGAGGGTGATCCAGCGCTGAACTCATCATCCTCACCAACAATTCAGCGGAGCGCCATGATGCCCTTGATAATGGTCGTGGGCATGCATCCGAGTGTTGTGGAATTATCTTGGGTGCAGGTTGTGGTTCCCGGTGCCTGTCTGAAATCAAGGTCGAGGCCAACCGAAAACTCAAACGTCGGTAACGGCGTTGCTGTTGAGTTCCCAAGAATTAAGGAGCCGTCGAGCGCCGTGATTCCCGAGTTTTGGATGGTGGCTAACAGTGTATTGGGCGCAAAGGTGATCGTGCCTTGGCTACTCGCGTCCACGGTGAAGATGGTGCCAACTGGGAGATCGAACGCTAGCGACAGGCGGCTTCCCGATTGCTCGACTGCCGAAAACGTGATGCCCGCGTCCTCTGGAATCCTGAGGGTTGCCGGGAGCCCTGTTCCGTTGTTGAAAATCTGGAGGCCTTTGAGCTTGGCGTCAATCGATCGGAGATCTCGTTGTGGGAACGCCACAATGTCGTCGTTGATATTCCAGCAGCGTGCTGGCGTCACGTTTGGATTGATCGTACAGAGTGTCACGGACACCTTTGTCACGAGACTGCCGTTTCCGCTAAATCCGGTGAGACTGACGCTGGTGGTGACCGTCGTATTCTCGAACATGACGGTGCTGGGAGCTAATGTTGCGGTCCCGTTGGCGACCGTGCCGATCACGACACTTTCAGCCGCACCGCCAGCATCGGCAATGGTGACGGCGTTGCCGACGACCGTCAACACGTTGGCTGGCGCTAATGCCTCATCAGCTGTATTCAGAGCAGACTGGCAGTTCGCATCACACGCTTCCCCAATCGCATTGGCTGGACTTGCTTGCACCGTTACGATGGCAGCAGTGAGCTGATCCGAAGACGCATTTGCGGGTAGCGCGTCCGCGGTCCCTGGAATGGTCAGTGCCTGAATGTTTGCCGGATCAGACGCGTCAAAACCATCCAACGCGCCGTCAGAGAAGTCAGCGGCGATCGTATCAATAACGTTCAAGACCGTCGTTGATCCACCAATACCTAGATCCTGTGCCAAGAACGAGAACGCCTCGTTTTTGATACCGAGTTCACGTTGGGCGTCGGTCGCGCCGTCAGGCGGGTTAGTGATATCGATGGGAAGGGTCAGCACATCCGAAATGCCATATGCTGTTTGAACCTGCGTGTTTGCTGAACTGACGTCGGAGGCACTTGGTGCTCCGCCACTGCCTGCCACAGCCCGCGCGCGGTGCGCGGCGATGGTGCTGAAGGCACTGACGCCCACGTTGGCAATTTGCCCGGCCGATGGGGACGTTGGGAGAATTGCGGTCAACGGCATGCCAACAGGAATGACAACATCGACTCCAGTACCAAGATCCCGGAATGTGCCTCCAACCACTTGAACTTCAACGGGTCCTTGGTAGGGAATCTCAAGCACCAGGGAATAGGTTCCATC
>JAJDBL010000122.1 GCA_029261375.1 Nitrospirales bacterium | reverse complement strand
CACGAGGCGAGCGTTGCAAGTATTGATGGAACCGATCCTTGAGGTGCCGGACGCGATCCGTTACAGCTTCATCAACACAATAGTAATTCCAATTCAGGAGCGGATGTGCTCTGTCACATCGAATGATTGGGTACTCACGTCGATCACCTGAACGCGCATGAGGCACCACGGTCTCAAGCAACTGCTTCAGCAAATCTGATGCCTCATCTTCCAAAGCACTAATCAAATCCGCACCATCGAGAAAAATTGTCTCCCCACCAGCGACAGAATTTTCTGCACACGCGAGAAGACCAGCATTCGGAAAGTCTGATACGTACGATCCATCCGTGTGCAACGGCTGAGCGTTGACTGAATGTCGATATGCGTCGGGAAAATTGGCGTCATTGCGTACTTCCATCCACACTTCTCCAGTCCGCTGATTTGACCTATCCCCAACTCGCACATCCTCAGCGATCGTTGCTGGAGTACCGAGCATTGGCAAAATCTCTCCAAAATATCCTTTTACGTCAGCGATGACGCCAGTTGATTTGAGGACAAACACTTTCAGATCTGGCTCGGACCATGCCTGAAGAAACGCTTCAACCGTACTATCAATATTCTCTGGATTCAATACAATTCTTTTCAGCAAAATAATGCTCCCTCCGGATCATCGTATGTGCGAATGACACTTCCCTCCCTTCCCGAGAACAGTACCCTTCCTTGGTTCCTCAGATCGCGCTCGGCCATCGGTGTGTCTGCAACAACCTCTGATACCCCGTCTCCGTTGAGACCTAAACGTATTGGTGGAGCCGCCGTTGCCTGGGACACAAGCAGGACCTCAACACACATCCACAAAACATCACCATAGAGTACGGCTTACCATGAACTCCTTACAGCTCGTAATAACCCAGACATGCCGCCGATTCTCGGCACTGCAATCTAATGCACGTGATATCATATTCGTCGAGCGCGTAGCGTTGGGCGTCGTTCCTGGTAGACAACCCCGCACTACATTCAGGCGGCTGATCGGTAAAGAACGATCGGTAGACCTCCTCCACATACGTCGACGGTTGCTCGATAACATCCTCATATCTAAGAATGGTCGCGGGATCTGCCGATGCAATAACTTCCTTGGCAAGATAGTTCCACAACGCGGCACGTCGCATGGGCTCATCGTCGATCTCATCGACGACACTGAGAGTTTGTCGTTGTCGTGGATTCGCAAACTGAAACACTGCGGACTCTCGGATCGTAGCGTGTCGAAGATGTGGAAAGGTCTGTTTCCACGACCCTATTGCGTAGTAGGGGTGCCGAACTAATACAACAATTTTTGCTCCAGGAAAGACCTCTCGAATCGTCTGTAGACGTGTCAGATACGCGAGCGGATTCTTTGTCCCAAGGACAAAATCTTTGCGGGTGACAGCCGAAACATCAAAATGTCGTTGACCATTGGTCCACGTATCCGACACGACCTTACCATCAATCCATTGATTTTCAATTGGTCGACCATCAGCAATGTGTTGACGCCAGGTCCTGTAAGCGGCATAGAAATCACGAAGCGTTGGATCCTGAAAGATCTGCACCATTTCTCGTGGTTCATTCAGAACAACGATATTCGGTAACTGGCTTACAAGACTAGCCATCAGGCTGGTACCGCTACGAGGAATACCCGTAATAAATAGCATTCGCTCAGACTGCGCAACGGTCAGCGGCAACGCCTGACCTACAGACTCATCCATGATGTCCTCGTATCTACGACACGCCCCAACAACGCTGATTCAGATCAGAGTCTCGCATGAGCTTCCCAACGCATCCCTCACGAGAGAATTTACGACGGAGGGGCGTACCGTCCGCCCTGGAACGACATGATATGGGAACCATATTGTCGGATGGTATCAACAATGTGCGTTGATTCAGAATGATCGTAGTACTGGCTTGCGTTTTTCGACCTCAGTGATGAGAGCGGTTTCGGAAACGTTAAACCCATCGGAATCACCGCATTCTCCCCACATTCCATAAGGTCTTCGTAGCACACGATCATAGTCTCAGAAAGATAAGTCACAACTCGCCCGAAGATCCAATTAAGGATTTTGACTTGCCTGACAAGCAGGTCGGGCTCCTCCACCAGTGTGCGTAATTCAGCAGACACACGTTCCGCCGCATGTAAGTGTCCATGCGAAATCGGCAAATCAAGCGATCGCCATGACAGTATTGTCGCGACAGGATCGCGTAACATGCCAATAACCGTGACATCATCTCGTTTGACTAAATGCTCGATCACGGCAACAAATGGCGCATTGCGCTTGATGAGAAGGTGAAAGCCAGAATAAGGAATGGGCAACGCCTGTGCCTCCCATTGAAACCCCGATCCCATGGCCCAACCTTCTGATCCCTTCTCCACGCGTGTGGCATAGTTTTCGGCCAAGGCGCCGGTCTTGGGATCAATACGGTTGTCGATGGGAATCCCCGCGAGAATATCCGAGCGTGTCTTAGCTATAAATGCCATCAATCCATCGACAAACTCTTGGGGTGAATTTGCTTGCTCAGTTAGTGTATCGATCTGAAGCGGTTCACTGAGACACACGAAGCTCGGCGGGTTATGTAACAAGCTTGTCAGTAATGACGTTCCGCTCCGCGGCGCACCCAATAAGATCACGTTCTCGTTCATTCTCGCGCCCATCCACCCTCACCAAACACTATCTGAATACTACTGACTCCTGCCGTCATTATATACATGCGTCACGACGGGTCTATGATAGAAACCCGTCCATGATATCGCACGCGAATCTTTGAGACGGATCCCAATTCAAGACAACGTAGAAACCGTGATACACTGGCGCGCATCTATTTATGAATGCGTGTAGAGAATTTCGTTCCAGCACGACGTCACTAGTCTCCGTGCCTGCCTGTACCGTGTATCCACAATGACTCCTAAACAATGGCACTCCTAGACATGTTCAAACAGCGCCCCCCTGACAAAGAGAACAATGTCTTTGTGCTTGATGCGTCTGAAATGGCAACTCTCGCTAGGACCCACACAACAGCATATCGCGACGCGCAACCATTTCCACACGTGGTGATTGATGATTTTCTCCCTCCCGACATGGCGCAGCGAGCGCTTGCTGACTTTCCACCTCCGGACGCGCCACTCTGGCTAGACTGGAAAGTTCGAGATACGGTGCATCAGCCAAGAAAACTCGGTGTCGGGTCGGCGGAACGACTCACACAATCCTCCCCTGCTCTCCAGCACATTTTGTTCACCTTGAACTCGCACGCCATGCTCAATTTTCTCGAGACGCTCACAGGCATTGTCGGGCTGATCCCCGATCCGCATTTTAGCGGCGGAGGGTTGCATCAAATCTTGCCAGGCGGCAAACTCGCCATACACAGCGATTTTAATTTTGATCAACGCCTCAAGCTCTATCGACGAATCAATGTTCTCATTTTCCTGAACGTGGAATGGAAGAAAGAGTATGGTGGTCAGTTGGAACTCTGGAATTCAACCATGAAGCAATGTGGACAACGTATTCTCCCTATATTTAACCGATGCG
>JAJDBL010000121.1 GCA_029261375.1 Nitrospirales bacterium | reverse complement strand
GATCCTTCGCGGAGCCTGCCCTGAGCGGAGTCGAAGGGCTCAGGATGACACCGGTCTTCCTTATTCGCTGAATGCTGACGGCTGATCGCTTTTGCCATCGCTGACCGCTGAATGTCCGATTCCATCCATCTATCGCTCCCGTCCGCCCATCGTACGCCCTTTCACCTTTTCCACAAGGCGTAGCCATGAGCGCCACTGAGCATCGCACGGTCCGGTTAGGACACTGTTACGGTTGGTTCCCGTTCACTCAGGCCACGTTGCACGCACCTCACCCGCTGTTGTTGACCACGGCCACAACCACAGATCATTCTTCACTCTGGTCTCACTTCGCACAGGGGGACGGAAGGGGAGGGGATGTAGACAAAAAAAGGCCGCCCTCTGAAAAGCGAGGACGGCCGACCAATGGGACTATGACCAAACGTACGCGTGCTTTCTATAGCGCCGCCAGCTAGGCACGGCCACAACACCACGCACGAGCCCTTTATACCTGTTTGAGATGATCCCTAAACCACCTAGCCAACTGGTCTTCAGACATGATCCCCTCAGCGAGACGAAGGAACGTGAGATATTTCTCTTCGTGCGACGCATCGACGGTATATCCATTCATTCTCGAACAGACGAACGACACCACATACTCTGTGCGTTTATTGCCATCAATGAATGGATGATTCTTGGCAATCCCAAACGCATACGAGGCAGCAAGGCTCGCGATGTCCGGTGATTCTGTTGAATACGCCAAAAGATGTTGAGGTTTCGCTAATGCGGAGGCGAGAAGATATACGTCTCGGATTCCCGTTTGACCGCCATGCTCGGTGAGTTGACGATGATGGATCGCACGCACGACATCGTCATGGACCCAAATGGGTTCGGCGATGCGCGTTATGTCGCCAAGCGCTTCAGAACATCTCGATCGTCACGCATGATCTGTTCTGCGACGTCGAGTTGCTCGGCAACCTCGGGGTTGTACGGAGTGAGTTCAACACCATTTAGGGTGTCGACCACATAGAGAAAATCCCCCTTGTCCACGTGAAGGCGTTGGAGAACATCTTTGGGCAATACAATCCCGGCCGAGTTTCCCACCGTTGTGACTTTCACTTTCGCCATCGGTCATCCCTCCATCTTCGACTACATTATAACCATCGTTAGAACGTCATATCAGCGTGCTGCGCGAGGTAGGCATTCGGAGAAATCCCCCCCGCGCGACGCGCGCCTTCGTAAAAGAAGGGGGATGTGACGAAGAGACGGGATGCGTGTTGTCACCTGTCTCACGTAGCGCTTTCCTCTTGGAAACGGGAGATTACGGGGTGGGGGGAAGACGTTGGGCAACCAAACGATAAATCTCTGCTCGCTCTCTCTTGCGGATTCCAATGATCAACACGACGAGCTTCTGCTGCCGAACCTCATAGACGATACGATAGTGTTTTTTCCCAAAGTAAAGTGTGCGATATCCGGTCAGATCGATGCCCATGCGATGTCCCAGCGACGCGCCACAGTCCGGATTCTCCGCTAGTTTATCGAGTTGCTTTGCAGCCAAGCGTTTGAGTGAGCCATCCAACGCCGCAAACTCTTTCGCGGCCTCGGGCAAGAACTCGACCTTATAGGCCATATTTAGTCTTTAACGTCTTCCACGGAATATGTTTGCCTCGATCTCGTTCTTTCCGGTCCTGGATATCGAGTGCCGTCAAAAGGTGATCGAGATCCTCCACGATTTCTTCATAGGCTTCGATCGGAAGGATCACGGCCTCCAGACGATTGTTGCGGGACAACACCACCCTGCCGTTTTGTTTGGCGGTCTTCAATACTTCTCCCAATTGCTTTGACGCGTGGGACGAAGACACGATTTCCTGTCTGCTATACGTTGTATCCATATTCATTCTCCTCATAATATACATAAAATTATCCGCAATTTAATCCGTAAATACAAGCACCTATTTTCGGGTGTCCCCTTCGACGATGTCATGCCGACTGCATGATATCAATCGTGCCGCGGGAGGCGGGGGGATAGTGGGTCGTCATCAATGACGAAGCTGGTATTCCAGAATACACAGGGCATCCAGCTCCAAGACTCTGGATTCCGGATCAAGCCCAGAATGACGAGAAGAAGGTACCTGACTCGATCGGGTCAGGACAGCTCGACGCGACGAAGAATGATTTCATCATTCTGGTAGGGGCCGCGAAGCTGTGACGATCGTTTCGAAGGTTGCCGATTCCCTGCGTGATCGATCCCGCGCGACACGAGGGTGTGGACCTTTGAACGTGGGTTCATCCACCGGTATGACCAGCGTGTCCAGGCAAAGGGATGATCGTGACTCTCTCGTATTGCGCCGTGCCAACGATCCTCGCCATCGATATTGATATCCACAGACTGAATCGGAGTGTCCCCTCCCCACACGACGCCGCTGACCTGATACACGTTGCCGGTTGCATGGTAGTCGCGCTCCACCCGCGCAACGATCGACTTCACTGGAATGGTCGTGATCGGCTCGGGCTGCCAAGCCATGTCCCCGTCTGATCCCGTTGCCCTCTTGTTGACGTAGTGGCTCGTTTGATACATGCCATCAAACGGTTTATCGATCACTTCAATGCGTTCCAACCATTTCACGTGGGCCATGCCATACCAGCCAGGCACAATGAGCCTGACGGGAAACCCGTGATCGTGCGGCAACGGCCGATTATTCATTTCGGTTGCCAACATGATTTCCGGCCGCATGGCCTGTTCAACGGATAATGCACGTGCAAAATGACGTGCGTCGCTCCCACCAAAGTCTGCTCCGTGAAAGACGACATGGGTCGCGGTGGGTTGTAGACCTGCCTTGTTTAAGATCACATGTAACGGAACTCCCGCCCACTTCGCGTTGCTCACCAGCCCGGGTTACGACGTTTCGAGTTTCCGGCACACTCTAATGTCACGATTCGCTCAACTCGAGGAAACGTACTGAGCTGTTCGACTGCAATGCGTTCTGGATGTCGCACGTTGCCTTCGACACGAATATTCCAATCTCGAGTATTGCCTCTCTTCGGTACGGCAAAATGGTTACGGATATAGAAGTGATCAGCGGGGGTGATCCAGCTCGTTAGGCGTGTAAGATCGAATGGAATGATCTTATCGGCATGCTCGGTGATGGTGCTTGGATTTGGTTTGTCATCGAGAAACGGAACGACTCCAACGGTCGCTGCATGTACGCCTGAGGTGAAGAGAAGTTGAAGGGTCGACGGGAGGGCGAGCCCTTGGAGCAATACGTCTCGGCGACTGAACTTGCTTGGTTGTTCAGACATCGTTCTCCGCCCTGAAGTCGAATGTGTGCCGCGCGCTCAGCGTTCCGGTCTATTCATCCATCTGCTCGGCATCGGCAATGACTTTCTTGGCCATTTCTGCTTTGTATTCCACGAGCCGCTTCGCGAGCTCGGGATCTTTGCGCGCGAGAATTTGGGCTGCGAAAATTCCAGCGTTCTTGGCTCCGGCTTTTCCAATGGCCATACTCGCCACGGGAATTCCCCCCGGCATTTGCACCGTTGAGAGCAGCGCATCCCAGCCGTGCAGTGGAGAACTATCGATGGGGACCCCGATGACGGGAAGAATCGTCTTCGCCGCAATCACGCCGGCAAGATGAGCCGCACTTCCCGCTCCGGCGATGAAGATCTCGCCGCCATTGGCTTCAAATGAAATGATAAGTTCCTCTGTTCGGTCAGGAGTCCGATGGGCTGACGTCACGGTCATGTCATAGGACACGCCAAATTTCTTTAACACTTCGGCAGCCTCTCGCATTAGCGGTAAATCCGATTTGCTCCCCATAAAGATTGCAACCTTAGCGTTGCTCATGGTTTGACTCCTTCGTGGTAGATGTCATTTCTATGTTGCATACCCTCAAACGAAATTTTTTCGACCGCCTCGTAGGCCTTTGCACGCGCGGTACCATGATCGGATCCCCGCGCCATCACCCCCAGCACTCGGCCCCCTGCTGTCGTCAGTTCCTCATCACTCATTGTGGTTCCCGCGTGAAAGACCGTCACATCGTCTAGATTTCCAGCTTCCGACACTCCATGGATGTTCTTACCAATATCCGGACGAGCAGGATATCCCCCTGACGCCAACACCACACAGACCGCAGCCCCTTCATGCCATTCGATCTCCGAAATGCTATCGAGTTGATGTGCCACGACCGCATCGAGAAGATCCACGAGATCGGTCTTGAGGAGCGGGAGCACGACTTGAGTTTCCGGATCGCCAAATCTCGCGTTGCATTCCAGTGCTTTTGGTCCATTCGATGTCAACATGATGCCTGCATAGAGCAAGCCGCGATAGGGACTGCCAAGCGACGAGAGGGCATCGACGGTTGGCTGGAGAATCTCGTTCGTGATTCGTTCCATCATTATTGAATCAACAGAAGTCACCGGGGCAAAGGATCCCATGCCACCGGTATTGGGCCCCTGATCGTGATCAAAAATACGCTTGTAATCACGGGAAGCGAGCAACGGCAACACGGTGTTTCCATCGGTCAAGGCCATGACGCTCAACTCGTCGCCTGCGACAAATTCCTCAATCATGATCGTGGAGCCACTCTCTCCAAGCACCTTCTGTTCAAGGAGGTCTGTGACCGCTGTCTTTGCTTCGTCCAATGTCGTGGCGACGACCACACCCTTCCCTTGCGCAAGACCATCAGCCTTGATGACAACAGGGATGGTGTGATTTCGAAGATACTCAAGGGCGGGTGTCACGTCGGTGAACGTCTCGGCTGACGGTGTAGGAATTCCCCGACGACGCATCAGGTCCTTGGCAAACACCTTGCTGGTTTCGATTCGTGCAGCCATCTGCCCTGGACCGAAGATACGCAAGCGCGCCTGACGGAAGGTGTCGGCAATCCCATCAGCAAGGGGCGCTTCAGGGCCAACGACCGTGAGGTCTATGGATTGGTCACGTGCGAAGGTGAGGAGATCGGGAATGTTTCCGGCTGGAATTGGCACACACTCGGCGAGGGTCGCGATCCCAGGATTTCCGGGAGCGCAGAAAACTTTCGTGACACGTGGACTTTGGGCAATTTTCCAGACAAGCGCGTGTTCTCGGCCCCCGCCGCCAATCACAAGCACCCGCATGGACGACGTTATCTCTTGCTACGCATGGCGGAAATGCCGAATACCGGTCAGCACCATCGCCATCTCATGCTCATCCACTGATTGAATGACTTCATCGTCACGAATCGACCCGCCTGGTTGGATGACAGCAGTAATGCCAGCCTGTGCCGCTTCGTCGATGCCATCACGGAAGGGAAAGAATGCGTCGGAGGCCATTACGGTCCCTTTCAGTGAACGCAACGCTTTTTTTGCAGCCAGCTGCACCGAATCCACTCGGCTCATCTGACCCGCACCAATCCCGATGGTCTTATTCGCTTTTGCATAGACAATGGCGTTTGATCGAACATGCTTGGTCACTCGCCATGCAAAGCGAAGCGCGGACAACTCATCGTCTGTCGGCGCCCGTTGACTCACCACCTTGAGATTCACAAAGTCCCCATCCACGACCGGGTCGAAGCCCTGAATAAGCAGTCCCCCCTTGACCCGCTTCATATCCACACCCAACGTCCACCCTTGTGTCGACCCCGTCGTTTCACTGTTCTCAAGCCCAAGGTCGAGCAAACGAAGATCACGTTTCTGTTTTAAGTGTGCGAGGGCATCATCACGGAACCCTGGAGCCACGATGACCTCGACAAAGTTGCTCGTGATTTCCTTGGCCGTCTCGATATCCACATAACGATTGAGTCCAATCACCCCCCCAAACGCCGAAAGAGGATCCGTATCTCGCGCGCTGACGAAGGCATCGACCAGCCTGCCGTTGACGGCCACACCGCACGGATTCACATGCTTGATAATCGCGGCTGCCGGTTCATCAAACTCAAACGCCAATTCCATCGCCGCATTGGCATCAAGCACGTTGTTAAATGACATTGCTTTGCCGTGATGCTGTGTGGCCGTTGCAATCGACGGTCCAGCCGCACCCATTTCTCGATAAAACGCACCCTGCTGATGCATGTTCTCGCCATACCTGAGGATATCAATTTTCTCGAAACGCACTGGCAAGAACGTTGGAAATTGCTTCTCCTCGGTTGGCGTGCCACGATCAAGATAGTTCGTAATCGCACTATCATAATGTGCCGTATGCTGAAATGCTTTCACGGCTAGCCGACGACGGGTCTCAGCGGACACCTCTCCGGAATCGTTCCGTAATTCTTCGATCACGCCACGATAATCATCAGGATCAACGAGCACCGTGACAAACGCGTGATTCTTTCCCGCCGAGCGGAGCAACGCGACACCGCCGATATCGATATTTTCGATGGCATCGTCAATTGAACAGTCCGGCTTCGCGATGGTTGTTTCAAACGGGTAGAGGTTCACGACGACAAGGCCAATTGGCGTAATGCCATGCTGTTCCATTTCACCACGATGTGTTGAGTCAGTGACCTTGCCGAGAATTCCTCCGTGGACTCGTGGATGTAACGTTTTCACACGCCCATCGAGAATCTCTGGCGATCCGGTATAGGACGCCACATCCACAACTGGAATTCCCTCAGATCGGATGGCCTGCGCGGTTCCACCAGTGGAATAGATCTCAACCCCGAGGTCGTGCAATCCCCGAGCGAGGGCAGCGACACCTGTCTTATCTGAAACGCTGATCAGTGCTTTTTCAAGTTTGGCCATATCATTCCCATCATACACATCTGTTTATTGACCGCAGAGGATAGCACCCGCTTAGGGCGATTTCAATCTTGGCGGCCCGGCGGTTTTGCCACGTTGTCTTTAGAGTTGCGGGCGAAATAACCACAGAGAAGGCACGCACGCCAAGAGTGCCTACAACACCCTTGGCGTGAGAGAGAGAAGTCTATACCGAGCAGACCCCGGCAAAACGCATCCTTCCAGATCTCTTTAAAAATCAGGGGGGCTGCAGGCCCATGCAAGATCGTCGATGACAGCAAGATTCACGAAGCCCGACGTCCCATCGTCTCCAGTGACCTGAACCCCGTCTGCAGAAATGTTCACCGTCGCGCTGACGGCTCCTGATATGCTGATCTGGCCCGCGACAGGAGTGTCCCCTTGAACGATAACACTGTCGACAATAGTGAATGCGACATTCCCATTCACACACGGCAGACTCAGGTTGAGTTTCCCGTTTCCATCAACGCTGAGCCGAGACTCACCACCATCAAAGCTCGATGTGATCGTTGTTGAAACCGGAGTTCCCTGATCGACCGTGACACTCGACGTTTGACCACTCACGTTATCAACTGCGGTTCCATTGCCGCTGAACGACGCCGACACAGTGACGGCGGATCCACTGAGATCGCTCACGGTATCGCAAATCGATGTGGCCCCAATTCCAAGCGTGGTATTGACCTGGGAATCGCTCGTCGTCTCAACGTCCTTGTCGACGGTTCCATCGCCGTTTGTGTCAGCCGTCTCCTGCATGGTCAAGGTCACCACGGTCGATGTTTGCACCGGCAGGGGAAATGAAGTCCCTAGGACTTCGCAGTTCTCGGTCTGAATATTGGTGGTTTGAGAGTTAGACGTGGTGATGTCCTGACTGATGAACTGACCAGAGGCCCCTTCAACACGCGTCGTCAATTGTGTATCCGCGGTGATTTCGGCATCGGTAATATTCG
>JAJDBL010000120.1 GCA_029261375.1 Nitrospirales bacterium | reverse complement strand
TCGTTGGGGGACTGGGTAAAGTGAAAACGAATATTGATTCCGGGGTCTTTCAGGCCGTGCAGGAAGCGGGAATCACAGCGCTGGAAACCGATGATACTATTGTGGAGGATTTGCGAGTGATCTATCAGGAACGACGGAATGTCTTGGTCAATGGATTAAAGGGTCTCGGAATCAACGTCTATCCGACCGACGCCACGTTCTATGTATGGATGGACGTCCCGTCGTCATTCACCTCCGCGAGTCTCGCGAGTCACTTGATTGAGAAGACTGGAATCGTCGCTACACCAGGAAATGGCTTCGGAGACGCGGGGGAAGGATATCTCCGCATGACCTTGTGTGCACCGAAAGAACGACTGGCGGAAGCGGTTGACCGGATGAAGAGTGCCGGGCTGTAATTATGCGAGGTATCCTATCTTCGATGGTGACAGAATGCTAACTCTTCCGAAATCCCTTCCCCCTTTGGCGGGGGAGGGTTAGGATGGGGGGGATCAATCGTACCCCCCCCCACCTCACTCCGCCCCCGCAAGGGGGGAGGAAGTAACGGCATGCACTCTATCCAATCCTACATCGGTATTGGTTCAAACCTTGGCGAGCGCGTAGACAACTGCGAGCAGGCCATCCGTGCGCTTGAAGCCGTTCCAGGTATTTCTTCCCTCATCTGTTCCAGCTTTTACGAAACCGAACCGATTGGCGACCCAAATCAGGGATGGTTCATCAATTGTGTTGTGGGTGTTGCAACAACACTTAGAGCGGAGCAGTTACACGTGAGATTGATGAGTATCGAGCATGGCCTTGGCCGAGTGAGGACAGAGCGCAATGCGCCACGAACTATCGATCTCGACCTGTTGTTCTACGGGCTAGAGATCATTCAGAACGAGACCCTCACCGTCCCGCATCCTAGGATGCAACAAAGGAAATTTGTCCTTGCTCCCCTCGCCGAGTTTGTACCCGAACTCAAGCACCCAGTACTCGATCTCATGATTGGTGAACTCCTCCATCGGCTCCCAGCATCGCCTATAGTGAGGAAGATGTCTTGAAATGCGGAAGGCCTGATATCACAACGTGAAGATCATACGAACGATCCTGGCTATGCAGAAATACTCGAAGGGTTGCCGAAGCGATGGTCACTCGATTGGGTTCGTTCCAACCATGGGGGCGCTCCACGAGGGGCATCGGTCGCTTATGGCTTTCGCTCGTCGGTCAAGTGATGTTCTGGTCGCAAGCCTGTTTGTGAATCCACTCCAATTTGGACCTGAAGAGGACTTGCATCGCTACCCACGAACCGTCCAAATGGATAAGACTCTATGTGAGCGTGTGGGTGTCGATATCCTTTTTATTCCGAATGAACCCACCATATATCCCGAGAGATTTCAAACTGTAGTTTCTGTCAGGAAGGTTGCACGGGGGTATGAAGGCCAGTCGCGGCCAACGCATTTCGAGGGAGTAGCGACAATACTCAACAAGCTCTGTCATATCGTCGACCCCGATACGCTGATTGTCGGGCAGAAAGATTATCAGCAAGCCATGGTGATCAGGCAGATGTTCGTGGATTTGAATATGCGGACGAAATTGGTGGCGAGGCCAACCGTTCGGGAATCTGATGGTTTGGCATTGAGTTCGCGAAACGCCTTGCTTCACCCTGATGAACGAAGGGCGGCGACGGCACTCTATCGCGGATTGCGCGAGGGGGCCCGGTGCGTTCGTCATAGAGAGCGATCACCGGTAAAAATCCGTCTCGCGATGAGGGTGATGTTGGAACAGGAGCCGCTGGTGATGGTCGACTATGTTGGAATCGCACATCCAGAGACGTTAGCCGAGATGAAACTACTCAGCGGTCAAGTCGTGCTGTTGATTGCGGCTTACGTGGGAACAACGCGTTTGATCGACAATCTGATTGTCCGCGTGCCACGATAATCAAGTGGTCGGGGCGAGAGGATTTGAACCTCCGACATCCTGCTCCCAAAGCAGGCGCGCTACCGAGCTGCGCTACGCCCCGACACTATAGATTAGAGGTTTCCTATCAATCCCTTCTGGATCGAGACGAGTTCTCCGATTGCTTTGCGGCCCAAGTCCAAAAATCCAGACAATTCATCTGACGTAAATGTCATGTGTTCTGCCGTTCCTTGGATCTCAACAAATTTTCCTTCACCTGTCATGACGAGGTTCATATCCACCTGCGCCATTGAATCTTCTTCATAACATAGATCTGTCATGAGCACATTACCCACCTTTCCGACGCTGATGGCAGCGAGGTAATCCGTCAGCACTTGTTTTTTGATCAGGCCTTTTTTCTTTGCGCCCTCAATGGCATCGTACAGCGCGAGAAAACTTCCAGTGATTGAGGCCGTTCGTGTGCCCCCGTCTGCCTGAATCACGTCGCAGTCAATCCATACGGTACGTTCGCCAAGCGCATCGAGGTCAGCAATCGCGCGGAGTGATCGGCCAATAAGACGTTGAATCTCATGGGTTCGTCCGCCCACTTTTCCGCGGGATGATTCACGCGAACTTCGTTGATGCGTTGAGCGAGGGAGCATTGAATACTCTGCCGTAATCCACCCCGTGCCTTTGTCTCGCAAGAACGGTGGGACCTTCTCCTCCATTGAGGCAGTGCAGATGACTTTCGTATCACCCATTTCGATGAGCACAGACCCTTCCGCAGGTTTGATAAAGTTTCGGGTGATGGTCACCGGGCGGTGGGCATCGCATGCACGCCCATCTGTTCGTACGAGTGAGGATATGGTCATGGTTGCTTATCCTTGGTGGTGGCGTCTTTTGCCTGTCGCTTTATCTGTCTCGCAAGGTAGAAACGGAGGATGAGCAGTCCAACGATTAGAACACTCACTCCACCGACAAATAGTTCAGATTGTCCAATGACGTACGGCATAGTAACCGAAATACTGCCGTTTTGACAGGGTAAATTCAAGTGTGTTACCGTGCATTTCGCTATGAAAATTGGCCCAAACACAGTCGTTGAGATGGATTACGCGGTTCTCCTGGATACCGGGGCGGTGGGGGAGTCTACGTTCGGTCGCGGGCCAGTTCAATTTATTTACGGGGACCAGACGGTCGTTCCTGGTCTCTATAAAGCGATATTGGGTCTCGGCAAGGGAGACCGGCGTTCCTTCAAGATCGATCCCACGGAAGGGTATGGTATTTACGAGGAATCAGAGGTTCGAAAGGTTCCGCGAGCGGGCCTTCCTGCGGAGGTTGTCCCAGAACCAGACATGAATCTTCAGGTGCAAGATCCTACTGGCCAATATCGTTTAGTGACGATCAAGGAAGTTGAAGAAGAAACACTCACGGTTGACTTCAACCACCCGTACGCTGGCAAGACCCTCACCTTTGACGTGTTGATTAGGAATGTCCGCGAGGTGACAGACGAAGAACTGGAGCAGGGCCTTACC
>JAJDBL010000119.1 GCA_029261375.1 Nitrospirales bacterium | reverse complement strand
CCTTGTTCAAACCTTGGAAAACAACCCGGCCATTATTCACGGGGGGCCGTTTGCGAATATTGCACACGGGTGCAACTCAGTCCTGGCAACGACGACGGCGTTGAAACTTGCGGACTATGTCATTACAGAAGCGGGGTTTGGTGCGGATCTCGGAGCGGAGAAGTTCTTCGACATCAAATGTCGAAAAGCGGGATTGAAGCCATCCGCAGCGGTGGTGGTTGCCACCGTCCGAGCCCTGAAGCTAAATGGTGGCGCGACCAAAGACATGTTGACTCGGGAAGACGTCAGTGCCGTGGAACGAGGTGTGCAGAACCTTCTTCGGCATACGGAGAACATTGCGAAGTTTAACATTCCCGTTGTCGTGGCGCTCAACCAATTCACGTCTGACACAGAAGCCGAGATTTCTATCATACGACGCCTGCTCGCTGAACAGGGCCGCGACATCATCAAATGCACGCACTGGTCCGACGGAGGCGTTGGAACCACGGCCCTCGCCGAGAAAGTCGTGGAGCTGTGTGAACAACCCACTCACTTCGCGCCGCTCTACCCAACCGACATGCCATTGTGGGAAAAGGTTGAAACCATCGCGCGTGAGGTATATCGCGCTGGGGAAGTGATAGCGGACGCGAAAGTTCGCGCCCGCTTCACAGATTTACAAAAGACGGAAGCCAGTCAATACCCGGTATGCATCGCGAAGACTCAATATTCCTTCTCGTCGGATCCAACCTTGCTTGGAGCCCCCAGTGGCCACACCCTCCCAGTCAGAGAAATTCGACTGTCAAATGGTGCCGAATTTGTCGTCGCGGTCTGCGGTGACATCATGACCATGCCAGGCTTACCACGCGTTCCGGCCGCCGAATCCATTGACCTGGATGGCAATGGGGACATTACCGGACTCTTCTGACATCTTCCAATCGCGAAGACAGTGCTCGCACGGCACAGACTACCCTTCTGCCGGAGCGTCCTTAATTTCCCCTGAGTCAGAAATGGTCACTTGTGCACTTGGCTGTCCAGATCGGCTTCCAGCGGCTTCAATGACTCGGACAATGTCCATCCCCTCGATCACCTCACCAAACACGACATGCCGACCGTTGAGATGCGGCGTGGCGACGGTGGTGATAAAGAATTGAGACCCGTTGGTATTTCGGCCTGCGTTCGCCATGGAAAGGATCCCTGGCGCCACGTGTTTCAGCTCAAAGTTTTCGTCCGCGAACTTTTCACCGTAGATGGATTTTCCACCGCGCCCATCTCCGCTAGTGAAGTCCCCGCCCTGAAGCATGAAGTTGGGAATAATTCGATGAAAATGAGACCCTTTGTAGCCGAACCCCTTCTCTCCAGTTGCCAATGCACGGAAGTTCTCAACGGTTTTCGGAACGGTATCGCCGAACAGCCCCATCACAATCCGTCCAATTTTGGTTCCCTCGATAGTAACTTCGAAAAACACTTTGTGCGTCACCTTGGCGTCGACTTGTGATTGGGCTTCCGCCTCCGGTGGAACACCACCTGCGACCATCGTGATGAGACTTATAAGCATGATGCCCTCCAGAAGAGTACGAGTTGATCGAGACAATGTACGCTGAACACTTACCATAGACATACGTAAAGCTCCTTTCTCATTGGATATTGAACCTGTCCGCCAGTGTTGTTGTCACGTCACTCAGAGACCCAGCATACCGAAGGGCCATTCGACTCCTCGTTGGCTTGAGCCTCTCAGGACGATCTGTTTGACCATCCTGCGTAAGATCGTAACGGATGTTATATTGTCTGAAATCATGTGCCAAGTGATAGATGATCACGTGGCGTCTGACCAACCCAGAGATCATATCAATTTTAGAATGCGTCCCGTAAGACCAATTGTGCCCTAGCGTACACATTCCATGTCATCATTCATCCATTGCCAGACCATTTCGAAGTCGTTTGGGTCCAAACGTCTGTTCAAGGACGTGACCATCGGCGTCGGTGACGAGGATCGCGTTGGCATCATCGGCCCCAACGGATCTGGAAAGTCCACGCTCGTGAAGATCATGGCCGGACACGAAGACGCCGATGACGGGATCGTGACCCGCCGCAAACACGTCCGCATTGCCTATATTCCGCAACAATCCTCCTTTGATCCCAATGCGACGGTGCATGAAACCGTCGAACGTGCCGCACGAGACGCAGGCGTCAGACCCGAGGAACTGGTACCGCGAGTGCGAGAGACCTTGGGAAGGACGGGTTTCGAACACGGAGAGCAGCCGGTCGGCCCGCTGTCAGGCGGCTGGAATAAGCGTCTGGCCATCGCCTGCGGATTCGTACAACACCCAGACGTGATGCTGCTGGATGAGCCAACCAATCATCTCGACTTTGAAGGGATGCAATGGCTTGCTCAACTGATGTCTCAGGCGCCGTTCGCCTGGTTGATGGTGAGCCACGATCGCTGGTTTCTGGAACACGCCACCAATAAGGTAGCAGAACTGAGCAGTCGGTATGCCGATGGCATTTTCATCTCTACCGGAACCTATTCCTCCTTCCTGCTCCAACGAGAAGAGTACCAGCATGCGCAAACCCAGCAGGCCCAAGCGCTGACGGGAAAGGTCAGGCGCGAAGAGGAGTGGTTACGGCGCGGACCGAAAGCACGAACCACCAAAGCCAAATCGCGCATTGATTCTGCCCATGCGCTCCAGGCGGAGCTGGCAGATACGACGATTCGCTTGCGCCAGGAAAGCACAGGGCTAGACTTTGTTGGATCGGGGCGCAGAACAAAACGCCTGGTCGTCGGCGAACAACTTCGAAAAACATTTGGTGACACGCCATTGATCCAGAATATCGACGTCGTCCTTTCTCCCGGCATGAGACTCGGACTTCTCGGACATAACGGTTCAGGAAAGTCGACCGTCCTTAAACTTCTCGCGAAAACGATCGAGCCTGACCAGGGAACGGTCGCCCATGCCGATGAGCTGCAAGTCGTCTACTTCGATCAACACCGTGAGCAACTCGATCAGACCCTGACGTTGAGAAAAACCCTCCTGGACTCAGGCGATCATGTAACCTACCGCGGGCGCCCCGTACATATCGTGTCCTGGGCAAAGCGATTTCAGTTTCGCCCTGAACAGTTAGATATTCGTGTGGATCGCCTCTCCGGAGGCGAACAATCCCGCGCAGTGATCGCGCGACTGATGCTGAGACCGGCAGATGTTCTGCTCCTCGACGAACCGACCAACGATCTCGACATCCCCACCCTTGAAGTGCTCGAAGAAAGCATGGAGGACTTCCCGGGCGCCTTGGTGTTAGTCACCCACGATCGCTACATTCTTACGGAAGTCTGCACGACATTTCTCGGCCTAGATGGAACAGGACAACACGGACGCTTCGCCGACTATGAACAATGGGAAACGTGGCTGGAAAATCACGGGTCACAAGCAGCCACCCCCACAAAGCCGCAAAACAATCACGACGCCCCACGAAAGAAACCATCCGCAAAAAAACTAAGCTACAAAGAACAAAAAGAATACAACAAGATGGAAGCACAGATCCTTGAGGCCGAGAAGAAACTGGAATCGTGCACAGCGAAAACCGAAGACCCGGCCATCGCCTCACAACATACCGAGCTAGAACAAGCCTACGCGGCACTCAAAGCAGCCGATGATCACGTCCAAGGGTTATATGCAAGATGGGCTGAGCTAGAAGGCAAGTTGAAAAGCGAAGACTAGTACTTTCTACCTGAAGTCTCTCCCCGTTCACGAGGAAGGATGGGCTGGGGATCAGCATGGCAAATGTAAAGGTCAAGAGCTATCCCTACTCCTCCCCTATTGTGGATTTGCTCTGAGGCTTAGGGTCCGGACGACGCT
>JAJDBL010000118.1 GCA_029261375.1 Nitrospirales bacterium | reverse complement strand
TCTTCCAACGGCATATCTCGTTTTCTGTGGGAGTGTCGTTCATTGTCCTTGCCGCGGTGGTGTCACTGTATTCAGTATGGCAACACCAACAGATGCTCAAGACACTCCGACCAGTGGAAATTCCACGTCATTACAACGTCGGTGCTGGCATGATGGTCAACGTCATTGTAGAAATTCTTGGCATCGCACTGAGCGTATATCTCATCCGTGGCTTTCTCTAAATGTCGACAGATAGGGGTGGTCACGGCATACGGAGCATACGGACACGTCGAAGGCTTGGCGATCGGCATAATCGCCTCTGCGGGCGAGCGGTGTGTACCCGAAATTGGACCGCCAACTACTTGATTACACTTCCCCTTCGTAACAACAAAAACTGAGGAACCGATTCTCGGATTCTGAATTGCGACACTCGATCGCTTTCCGACGTCGGCTTTCGTTTACCATTCTCCCTCTCTCTTCTGCGCATCCCCATATTGGCCAGCCAGAGAGAACGCATGGTGTCATTTTTTGGCAACCAGCGTATGATCGCACCGGCCAACTGGCATGACACGTACGGCTAACGAGCCACAGCGAGAAATCACACCCATATCAGGAGGAAGAGATGGAAGAAATCGTTCTTAAATTGCAGGGGTGGTTGGCGTTCTATGGTCTGAAGGTCGTCGGTGCCGTCGTCATTCTCATCGTCGGACGGATTGCTGCCGGCATCCTACGGTCACTTCTGGGCCGGATGCTCCTGAAAAGGGGCGTGGATCAGACCCTCGTGTCATTCGTCACCAGCGTGTCGTATGTCGCCATCATGGCGTTTGTCATTATTGCGGCTATAGGAAAACTTGGGATCCAGACAGCATCCTTTGTCGCAGTGGTTGGTGCCGCTGGTCTCGCTATCGGTCTTGCCCTCCAAGGGGCGTTAGCCAACTTCGCTGCTGGAGTCCTGTTGATTATGTTCAGACCAATCAAAGTTAATGATTTCATTGAAGGCGGTGGCGCTACCGGGGTTGTGGTGGAAATCGGAATCTTCGCTACGGAACTGAAATCCCCCGACAATAAGAAAATCGTTGTCCCCAACGCAAAGATGACTGGAGACAACATTGTCAACTATTCAGCCCGAGGCGAACGGCGCGTCGATCTCGTAGCCGGGGTCAGCTACAGCGACGACCTCGACACCGTACGCAAGACATTGGAAGAAATACTCTCCGAAGATTCCCGCATCCTTAAGGAACCGGCTCCAACCATCGGGGTTTTAGAACTGGCTGATAGTAGCGTCAATTTCGCCGTTCGTCCGTGGGTCAAGACTGCGGACTACTGGGACGTCTTCTTCGAGACCCAAGAGAAAATCAAGAAACGCTTTGATGCCAAGGGCATCAGCATTCCATTCCCACAACAGGATGTTCATATGCACAAAGCCGACTAGACTGCCATCACCGGTGCGGCGCACCGCCTTGACCGATCCAACTTTTCGATCATTCCGTCCCACGACACCCTCAGCATCGCTGTTGCAGCATAGCCTGTAGGCTCAGCTCACTCCTCATCCCATTGCCTCCCTGAAGTTAGACTCTCACGCACGTCTCCAATCGCAGAAAAGTGTTCGACTTGTGGCCGTCAGTCATTGTTCCTAGTGGAATATGCTACCAGGAGCACAATCATCTGGTCCTTAACTGGCCAGGCCACACTCTGTTCGCTTCAAGCAGAACACAGGAAATCGGCGAAAACGATTAACTGCCACTACCAACGGTTACCTATTATTCCTCGAACAGCCATCAAAAATAGCCGGTTTCGATAATAATTGTCGGTGATGGCGTACAGCAATAGCGATACGCCAGATTACCCAAAATTCCTCTCCGTGACCTAGATCATGTCGTTAGTCCCGCTTTGTGTCGATACACCTCGTTAGTGGCAATACAACAAACTGGCATCCCTCTTGCTTATTCATCTCGTATGGAAACGAAACGACAAAGCAAAATCAAGCGAGCACGGCAGGATGAGGAGATACGACCAATGCAGATCATGACAACTTATATGAGGAAAACAATCGTTGGACTGGGAGTGGCGCTTTTTCTTTCAAGCGTCGCCATAGCGCACTCTGCCCCAATCACAATGACCGTGGTAAACGAAACTCAAACAGGCTTTTCGTCCAGTTGGATACATGCAGCGTCGTCATGCAGTGGCAACGGATTCTGCATGAACGGAGACGCCGAACGATTTACTCCGATGTCTTTTTCCGGTGATTGGGATGGCACACGCCTTACGATTGGGTCATCAACCGGTGGAGCGATCCAGGGCAATATCTCTGGAACAGCAATCCAATCCGGTGACGTCCTCTCGTATACTGGTGGAGTCATAGAGCGAAACACGGATAGCAGCGCGCAAGGATTTGTTCAATATGAGATCACGCGTGGCGCAGGCCTGATTGATAGTGGCATGTTCTTCATCTTTCCTGACCTAACCCTCGCGGGAAGTTCTAATAGCTTTACCAGCACCAACCCCGTCGTGGACATCACGACGTGGTCAAACAACTGGATCAATGGCAAAGGGAGAGATTGGACATTTCTCAATGGTCTCGATAACGGCTTCAATGTGACCTTTGATGGAACCAACACCAACGGCGCTACGTTTAATGGAAGCGCCCTTGGCCTCACCATTGATGGCAGTCAGCCCGGTGGGAATTTCACACACCTCGGGATGGACCTCGTCGCCGAGGGAATGGCACCCGTGCCTGAACCCGGCACGATGATCCTGTTCGGCACGGGCCTTTTGGGATTGATTGGTTATCGTAGGATCAAAACACGCACATAGAGTCCCATTTCCTCCCCTCACAATGGGAAGGCCGTCCTCCACATGGAGGGCGGCCTTTTTTTGTTGTCTTTCTGGAAAAAGAATTGGAGAAGGCGAGTTGGACAGGATCAACGCATCAGAAGCGGATGCTGCGATGCTCTACGTACAGGTGCAATCTGTCAGCCCAGCTACTTGCCGAGCTTATAGAACCGTCCGACAACAGGCTTGCCATCTGCATACTGATCAAACGTGTCACCCATCGCTGCATCAAGTTCAGTGAGTCGCGTAATCGGATGAGGGTGAGTCTTAAACAAGAGCGAGACACTGCTATCATTCGCGCTCACATGTCCAATTTCCTGTAACACACTGGGAAGGCCATAGGAGTCATAACCTGCACGTGTTGCCACCACAACGCCGATGCGGTCCGCCTCATACTCTGCATCCTTGTCTAAACCACGCGCCATAATTTCCGCTCCACTGCCAATGGCATTCTGAATCGCCTTGTCAGCGGTGTCGTTCCCCACACTTCCCACTACACCGGATAACGCGCTTCCTCCAAGATCAATCGCTTTGCTTTTCTGCAGCACCTTCAAGTGATGCTGCTTGATCACGTGACCAATTTCATGGCCAATCACACCAGCAAGTTCCGCTTCACTGTTCAATGATTGATACAAGCCCTTCGTAATCAGAATGAACCCTCCTGGTGCGGCAAACGCGTTCACGT
>JAJDBL010000117.1 GCA_029261375.1 Nitrospirales bacterium | reverse complement strand
CCAACTTCTCCTGTCTCGGTCAGGGTTGAATCATCATCCAATGGCCCAGGGATACAGCGGACGGTAATGTCTGGATCCAACTGCACTCTGGCGTCCACAAGACAACGACAACACTGGACATTGACCTGCGCTGACACTGCTCCTTTCACTGTAATGATTGAGCCTTGTCGCCACAACTGTAGATCGCCACCGACATTCCCTTCAATGGCAAGCTCTTCTTCCATGAACCCTAGCGCTGCTGGTGAGCTAGAAAAGGGATAGGACACTCGACTGACAAAGCTCTCTGGAATCTCAAGAATACCGAGTTGCATCCCGTCCTTCTACAAGGATCAGCGTTGTTCTTCCGCAAATGCGAGAAGGGCAATGTTCCGAGCACGTTTGATTTCGACAGTGAGTACCCGCTGGTGACGCATGCAATTTCCAGAGACGCGACGAGGGATAATACGACCTCGCTCTGTCAAAAACACTCGTAATGTCGCTACGTCTTTATAATCCACTGTCATCTTCTCATGACAAAACCGACAAATTCGACTTCGACTAAACCTAGAGCGTTCCAACGGATGATCTCCTTTTCATAACCTCGTCCTCACGAACTACTGCGCATCGTCTGGGGAAAACCCATAGTCTTCGTCCGAGACTCGATCATCTCTCCCTACGGGTGCTTCTTGTCGCTTCGGCATGAATGTTACGTTCATCGCAACGACCTCATGCTTGCTTCGTTTTTGTCCATCTGCCGTCTCCCATCGGCGCTGGTTCAGACGACCATCTACGATGACTCCGTTCCCCTTGGTGAGAAATTGGCCGCAATGTTCGGCTTGTTTCCCAAATACCACGACATCAACGAAACACACTTCGTCTTTCAGCTCTTCACCTTGTCGAAACTTTCGACTCACCGCAAGCCCAAGCTCCGCAACTGACACGCCCTTCGGTGTGTATCGCAACTCGGGATCCTTGGTGAGGTTTCCCATGAGAATCACTTTATTAAACGATGCCACTCTCCGGCTCCTGAGTGCTCTCTGGTGTCTCTGCCGGCGTTACTGGCTCTGGCTCTGGGGTATTGATCAGACGAAGCGTCATCGACTTTAAGATTGTATCGTCAATACGATTCGCATTTTCGATTGGTCGAATCGTTGCCCCAAATCCTTGAAAACGAAAACAGAGGTAGGTGCCTTTCCGCTCCCCTTTGACTTCGTATGCAAGTTTTCGTTTCCCCCAGTTGTCAGTCTTCAGCAGAGTGTTTCCGCCCTGTTGAATTCTGACGGTATATGAGTCGATGAACTGCTGAATGTCCTGCTCACCCAAGGAAGACCGTAGTATCACGACTGACTCATAGGCTCGATCTTGACTCATTGTATCTCCCACACATTAACTAGCACGGATGGCTCATGAAAGGGTCGTTGAGGAGGGTGTTCCACGACGATTAAACTGATTCATCGCGTCAATCACTCCATCGACAACCACAGACTCTGCAGCTAAGGCCGCATTGTCTATGAACGGCATAAACTCTTCTTGCTCCAACGCGGTCATTTTGGCTAGAACATAATCCGCACTGGAGCGACTCGCTGTCGGACGCCCGACTCCCACCCTGATACGAATAACCTCTGCTCCTGTCTGTTCGCGGATAATGGAACGGACCCCTCGGTGGCCACCATCTCCGCCACCACGATAAATTCGAACGCGTCCCACTTCAAGATCGAGATCATCATGAACAACGATAATGTCAGAGGTGTTAGCCGCGACAGATTCTAACACTGCAATCGATCTTCCGCTGTTGTTCATGAACAGCTGCGGTTTCGCGAGTGTCACACGTCGGGCCTTTATCGTTCCTTGGCCGACCATTATCCCCAGGATCGTGTTAAAAACGATATGGTGAACTTCCGCAAGTCGCTCAACAACCTTGAAGCCAACATTATGCCTGGTTTCACTATATTGATAGCCTGGATTTCCTAGTCCAACGACCAGTTTTTCCGCGATCAAATTTCCCCGCTAGCCCTACTTTTATGTTGCTGCCGTAGTGGGCTTTTCTCCGGCCTGATCCCCTGACACAGCCTCTTCGACCTTCGTTTTAGATACAATGTTCACGACAATTTTTTCGCCGTCACCACAAATCAGACTATCCCCTCCAATCTCGAGGTCCTTGATCTTGACCACCTGTCCAGCATCAAGGGTGGAAGCGTCAAAGAGGATCTGAGCTGGAAGCTTCCCGGGAAGCCCTTTGGCCGGAAGACGTCGTTCACGCTGGCGCAGCACGCCTCCCAGAGTGACACCTATTGGGGTAGACCCCGTTAATACCAGCGGGATCATGACCTGAAGAGGTTGATCCAGTGCGACCTCATAGAGGTCCACGTGAAGGACGCTGCCCGTTATAGGATCGTACTGGATGTCCTTAAGGATAACCGGATGTTTTTTCGCTGTCTTTTCTGAACGATCGGAAAGGGAGATCAATGCGTACCCCTGTTGAGTCGCACGCAGAACCTTTGCAAATTCTGATGGATCGAGCGTCAATGGTGTTGCTTCACCCTGCCCATATAGAACCGCAGGAAGTTTCCCCTCCCGTCTCAATTTACGGGCGGCACCTTTTCCGGTTTCAAGTCTCTTTGTCAGTGTCAGTGTATATTCCATTGATCCATCATCTCACTGGTGTGTAAACGTGAGGGCTCCCACGCTCTAAACAAATAATGAACTAACTGATTCTTCAGCATGAATCCGTGCCACAGCTTCGCCAAGCAAGGCTGCCACGGAAAGGACTTTGAGCTTTGGACACAGCTTTTCTTTCTCATGCAAAGGAATCGTATTGGTCACAATCACTTCTTCCAGATCGCTGTTATTCAACCTTTCCAAGGCATTCCCTGAAAGGGTTGCATGTGTACATGCAGCCCGCACGCGCTTTGCCCCTTGTTCGGCACAAGCCCTTGCGCCCTGAACGATGGTGCCAGCAGTATCAATCATATCATCGAGCAAGAGAACATCGTGCCCCTTCACGTTGCCAATAATATTCATGACTTCAGATTGATTCGGACCTTCTCGCCGCTTATCAATGATTGCAAGGTTAAACTGGCGTGTCTTCGCAAACGCTCGTGCACGCTCTACGCCTCCAGCGTCCGGAGATACCACCACTAAATCTTCATATCCAACAGCATCAACATAATCGAGAATCACGGGGGTTCCATAGAGATGGTCGACAGGGATATTAAAGAACCCTTGAATCTGGCCGACATGAAGATCCATAGTCAATACGCGATCTGCACCAGCTGTTGTGATGAGATCCGCAAGAAGCTTTGCTGAAATAGGAACGCGAGACTGCATTTTTCTGTCCTGTCGTGCATAGCCATAATATGGAATGACTGCTGTAATCCGGCGAGGGGAGGATCGCTTTACCGCGTCCATCATGATAAGCAATTCCATGATATGCCTATTGACGGGAGAGGCACATGATTGGATGAGAAAGACGTCAGTCCCACGAATGTTTTCCTCAATCCTTACTTGTATCTCGCCGTCACTAA
>JAJDBL010000116.1 GCA_029261375.1 Nitrospirales bacterium | reverse complement strand
ATCAATGCCACACGAACTATGACGTTAGCCCTTCCAAAAACCGGACTCGGTTCACGAACAACGGGAGAGTTGTGGCTAGCGGACATTGGGATTCCAAAAGGCGCCTTTCAAAAATTAGGGTTACGCTACATCTCACCGTTTGAGAATCGTTTTCTGGTTCCGCTGCAGGTCGTGTGAGGAAGAGTGAGTGCGGAGTACACAGCAATCTCAAACACGACTACCTGGGATTGCGCCACGCGAGAAATGCTATCGATGTTTCAGGCCGATAGCCTCCTGCTACTGCGCTACCATTCCCAGCATTGACAATCGTACGTCGATCGTCATCGTGCAGCACATGCGCGAACGCTATCACCCGTTCAACACGGCTCGAATGGTTCATCACGCGTTGAGGAACTCGAGCCTTGTTGTGGATCATGTGGATAAGCTCGGTGGTCTGTTGCCTCCATTTGGCCCGCGAGCAGGGTTGTTATTTCCTAGTCCTGATGCGCAAATTATTTCGGAGGTGCCACGGTGTGACGCGCCAGATCAACTGGTGGTCCTGGATGGGACGTGGAAGCACGCCAAGCGGATACTGCTATCGCTTCCCGTGTTGAAGGCACTTCCCAAATATCGCCTGGTCCCCTCGGCCCCTGGACAATATCGGATTCGGCTGGAACCCACGAGCGATGCTCTATCCACCGTCGAAGCCACGGTGGAAGCACTACGCGTACTTGAACCAGATACAGACGGTTTAGATCAACTGCTGGGGGCCTTTCGCACGATGGTTGATACCCAGCTGGCTCATCCCCAAGCCTACTATCCGAGAAACACGGAGCGATAGAGTTTTTTCAGCGGGTTGTCATTTTGACCAGCGGGAGAAACCTTGGCGCCACCGGCACAACCATTCGTGTGGAGCCGGACGACAAAGTGACCGACCCAGTCGATTGTTCGCTCAGCCGAGTGCACACACCGCAGGTATCAAACCCAAGATCACTTACGGGAGCCTGCGCTGAGAGAATCGAATGGGTTCGGGCTGACGAAGTGGTGGGCTGAGGAGTTGTGTCTATTGCCGTGGCTGAAACAAATGTGGAGCGAGTTCTTTGAGCTTCTCCATGAGACGAGGATCGAGATTGCTGCCGCGCAACGTCTTGGCCTTGGCAAGCATTGGGATCGTTAGCCGCCTGGTGCTTTGAAGGTTGGTTCTGTCTAAGATCGCATCTGTCAGATCCACCTCTCGAAGATCTGCGCCACTCAAGTTCGCGTTGGTTAAATCCGCCCCACGAAGCGACGCGCCGCTCAGGTCGGCCATGGCAAGCGATGCGCCTTTGAGATTAGCTCCGGTCATATCCGCTCCGTCCAAGTAGGCAGCCGTCAGGTTCGCCTCGCTCAGGTTGGCTTCGCCTAAATCAGCTTGGGATAAATTGGATCCGCTGAGAATCGCATTGCATAAGTTTGCCCAGCGAAGATCGATGTTGCTCAGGTTGGAGATGCGCAGTTCGCCGAACGCCAACTCGACATGGATCATGTTGTGACCGCTCAAATCCATTTCCCTGAAATTCGCGCGCTTTCCTTCCATTCCGTGTGTGCCCAGCCATAGTGCATGGTTCTTCAACATCATCTTGATCATGGCGGGGTGGGCGTGCCCAACTGAAGCCAGCGGAGTTGTGAGAAGGAGTATGCCTAGAAGTGTGGATCGAAGTGTGTCTCTTAACATTGTGATCACGGTGGAATGTTCCTTTCTGCGATTCCAGATCATCGGGTTTTCCTCCGCAAATGTAAATAGTGTAGGAACATGTTGATTGATTTCTCGTGAATCGTTCTGGGAGCGCGTGACTCTTACTGGCAGAACGGCGTAAGATTCCAGTACCGTTACAACCTGACCGTGGTGACCGAGGAGGAGGATCATGAAACCGAGAGTCCTATTGTCCGCCGTTGTGTTACTTTTTTTCACTGGATGTAGCCAAACACAGTCTTCTCTGGTCCCGTCACAACAGCTCGCTCCTACTCCTGGGTTTAAGGGAGCGATGACGATCACCGGTCAGCAGATTCAGTACCCCCAAACCGACGCCCCTGAGATTATCGCCAGAATTGCTGATTTTGCTCCGGGGCAAGAAACGGGATGGCATAAGCATCCCGTTCCCACCTATACCCAGGTCATTGAAGGCACATTGACGATTGATCTTGAGGACGGAAACAGTATGGAGTTTCCCGCCGGGTCAGGGCTGCTTGATGCCATGCAGACGTGGCACAACGGGAAAAACGCGGGTGACGTCCCATTGAAGGCCGTCGTGATCATCTTGGGAGAGAAAGGGAAGCAGAACCTCATTCGCCGGGCAGATAAGGTAGACCGTTTTATTCTGGAGGAGCCGAGATGAAAAAACACAAACATCAACTCACTCGACGTAACTTGTTGCAGACGGGCGCTCGCTTAGCGGGAGCTGCGTTGGTTGGCGTTCCGTTTTTGCACCACAGGCCGCTTTCAGCCTGGGCAGCGGCCAGTGCTCCTCCTATTGTCGATCGACTTGCCGTTCGTATTGTCATTGATTCGTTCCACAATCAAATCACAAAAACGAAACATGTTGGAAACGTCACGGTGGAACGCGCCGGAACCATTCGCGGCCCTGGAGGAAATCGCATGCTTCAAAGCCAATGGGGCCTTGCGACCCACCTAGAATCTCAACGAGGTGGGGAAACACGGCAGATTCTTCTAGACTTTGGCGGAACGGCGGACGTCTTGTTTCACAACTATAACCTCCTGAAAATCGATCCAGCCCAGGCCGACGCGCTCATTGTGAGCCATGGGCACGACGATCATTTCGAGGGGTTGGTGCCGATGTTGAAGCGTCATCGCGCCTCAATGCAAAAAGATCTTAAGGTTTACATCGGGGGCGAAGATACGTTGTGTTACCGATGGATTCGACCCGGCCAAGACAACGCAGTCAGTTATGCGTTGGATCGCCAGGCCATCGAAGAATCCAACGTCAAGATCGTGCTTGGGCAGCAACCGACCGTTGTGGCCGGACATGCCTTTACGACCGGCGAAATTCCACGGAAAAGTTTCGAGAGAATTCTCCCAACCCCGCACGTCGAGGTGGGTATGCGCGATGGTTTGGGATGTCACAGCACGCTCTTTTCACATGACAGCAAAGAAGGCGAAACAATCGTCGATGCGTTTCCTGGTGAACACGCGACCTGCTACCACGTCAAGGATCGTGGGCTTGTCGTGATTTCCTCATGCGGACACAAAGGCATCGTCAACTCTGTTCGACAAGCGCAAAAAGCATCGGGTGTCGAAAAAGTCCATGCCGTTATGGGTGGGTTTCACTTGACCCCAGCCCCAGAAGACTACATTGCGCAGACTGTTCAGGAATTGAAGAGGATCAATCCAGACCACGTCATGCCGATGCACTGTAGTGGTCCTGGTTTTGTTGCGGCGATGCAGCAGATGATTCCGGAGAAGTTGGTGTTGCCATATACCGGATCGCGCTTCGTCTTTGGCGCGTAGGCGGCTGTGGAAATAGCCCGTCAGCGGCGTTCTCGCTTCGCGAGATCGGCTCAACGTACAGTAGTACGATTCGCCTCTTCGCTCACTGCGGCCTTGCTGAACGGCCTATTTGAACACCCTATATCGGTTTGTCAGTTCCACCCCTTCGCACATGTCATCCTGACCAACGCGAAGGATCTCTCTTTCGCTGTGCTCAGGGTAGGCGCTGCGAGACATCGTGGCGTCCGAGGCCGAGCCTTCACACCGTAGCCGGACGACGCCGCGAGGGATTGTTTTGTGTCGCGCATCCCAGGACGGAATGCGGGGCCTTCACCCCACAATCCCTCATAGGCATTCGGGATGACAACACCCCTCTGTCATTGCGAAGCCACGCGAGACATCGTGGCGCGGTGAGCCACAGTGTTCGCTCAGAGTTAGGCGACGAAGTGAGTATGTGAAACCGTGGTTTCAAGATAAACACGTGCGACATTATTGTCTGGTCGTGGCGCTATGGGCACAACAAGCCATTACACACAAAGTATGTTAATAGTCAGTGACACACATGATCATGTGGTGTAGCAAAACTGGACACTTTCGTAATTTAGCCTAACATCGTCATAACACATTGATTCAATGGATGATTTATATCTATTATTTCAATGTTATGGCCAGGATGCTGAAAAGTGTAAAGTAATGTTTACACTTTCGTGAACAGGCAAAACCGTCACGTAAGTACATTATATGATGTGGTTTTATAATAGACATGTCCTTTCTGTGTGCACTTGGCGTCACAACGTGTAAAGAATCCTTTACACGTTCGTGCGCGGTTTTCCGGCCGGTGCCGCGCGAATCCTCGCGTAAAATGCCAATAAAGTTCCTTTATATCAATGCGTTATGAAGTAATGCGCCATCTGTGTGATGTAAGTCACGCAACGGCATCGAACTTCCTTCGTCTCCCATCGTGCGTGCATCCGACCACCGTGTTGCACCGTGCCACCGTCATCATTCATTCACAGGGAGGGACCACACCCATGAAGACACCACACCATCTCGCCTGGATCGGGGCGCTCACGCTCCTCTTGGGCCTCAGCATCAGCACCAGCCACGCGGCGAGTTTTGATACGGAAGCCGGGTTTCTCGGGGCGCTGACCGGCACCACCAGCACCTTGGACTTTGAAAGCCAGTCCAATGGCGACACCGTGGCCACCGGCGGCTCGTTTGGCGGCATTCAATTTGACTACAACATCAATGGGGGCAACGACACCATGCGGGTGACCAATGCCTATGACGGCCCCTCGGGCGCGCTCTCCAATACCCTCGGCTTAGATAATCTCGATCAAGCCTTCCAAGACGGCGATGGCTTCGACATGTCGTTCGATCCGAATACGACCGGGGTGGGGATGTACGTCATCACTTCGGATGTCCTCCTTGCCGGGGATGTCACCTTAACCACCGCCGAAGGCAGTGTGAGCAATACGCTGACGCATACGGTGTTAGGGGATGGTGGCTTGGCGTACTTCGTCGGCTTCACGGCAGGCAATGCGTTTGACATGGCCACCCTCAGTTTTCTGAATGACCAACAAGTGCACTTTGTCTTCAACCTCGATGACATCACGACGGATGTGCAGCAGGCCGTGGTTCCTGAACCGGCCACGATGATTCTGTTTGGCAGTGGGCTGTTGGGCTTGGTTGGCTATCGCCGGTGGGCAACGAGGGTCTAAGCCCCGGTCATCCTTAATGAAACGAAGGATCTCTTTGAGGCACGTGGCTAGGACGCATACCGAGGACGATCGGTCTTCCACGAGAAGCGGCGTTGCCCTCAGCATGACCAGGCAACGACGGATGAACGGAAACATAT
>JAJDBL010000115.1 GCA_029261375.1 Nitrospirales bacterium | reverse complement strand
AATCATCGGTTCGTGTCGCCATCTTATTACCCTGACGAATATACTGTCAATATCTAGCTCCACTGACCGAGCAAGTGTATGTCAATGGAGAGAACGTCTAATTCTATTCTCCCGACCACAATCAAGTGATCCAATCGACGTTGTCACGGCTTGCCGAGTCTCGTGCGCCGCTCCACCTTTTACAGGGTGCGACGCAGCTTCGGGAACACTTTACAATTGAGCTGGTCGACGCAGGACCGGACGGATTGCCACGACTCGGCCTCACAACAAAAGACACCGATGGACGCAGAATTCTGATTGGCGTCGATCCGGACACGTCCTATATTCGAACCTTGGTGATGCATGAGCTCAATGGCAACGTGACAAGCATTGGTTTCGCCGATATCACCGCGAACTCAGACCTTCCGGATACATTATTTCAATGCGACATGCCTTCAAACGTCGAAGTGATTGAGGACCTTCCCTAATGCAGGAAAACAAGCAAGCGTACGTTTGCCGCGTCGTCTACATCGCTAGCCTCATCGCGATATTGACCCTGAGCACCGGATGCGGCGCGGGGCCAATTACGCTGGGATTGACTGCAGCAGGTGACGCCGTGTTCGGACTCTTTGGGTTCGGCTCACTGACAAAAAGTCATGCCGACGATACGTTCCTGATTGGAAAAGAGCCGGTACTTGAAGCCACATATCACGCGCTGGATGTGATGACACTCTCCATTGACGAAACGAAAGAAGACGACAACGCGACGATCATCACCGGATCATCGGCGGCGAAGGCTCCCATGAAGTTCATCGCGAGTGTCCGCCAGGTATCCTCGACCGTCACCAATGTATCGATCAGAGCAGGACGTGGGGTTCTCAAGCCCGATCACAGCACGGCAGAGGAAATAATGAATCAGATCATCCTCCGCCTCGAGCAGACGACCGCTGCGTCTACATCGTCCGAAAGAGCTAACACGCTTCCGCTAGCGAGCACGGCTTCGCCTTCCCCGGTTCGTCCAACAATTGAAACGACACCGGCGGCAATCCCCGTAGCCCCTAAACCCACGAGACCCTTGCCGTACGTCATCCAAATTGCGTCATACAGAGACAAAGACAATGCAGACCAGCACGTAAGAGATCTTCGAGAGAAGGGAAGTCAGGCTTACGCCGTTTCGTTCGACATACCAGATAAAGGGCGATGGTACCGGGTATTGATGCAACGATTTGCGACCAAGGATGGGGCACGGAAATTCGCCGAGAATATCATGGCCAATGGAGTTGTTGACCTGGCATTTCCGGTCGCGCTTCCGTTCGCGGTCGAGGTAGGAACCGAAAACAATCTCAGCGACGCGGCAAAAGTTGAACAACGCCTCAAAGGCGGCGGGTTTTCCTCATATGTTCTTTCCGTCCGTGATGGCGGAACCGCTGCGAGACGATATCGTATCCTGGTCGGAGCCTACGAGAGCCAACACGCTGCAGCCACAGTCTCCCAACAACTGTTGGCAGCCAGAATCCCTAGCCAAATCGTGACGCCCTAGCTAGGGTAACCGCTCACGTGTCGTATTCGAACTGATCAACGCGGTGCTCTACGAGAGATCACACCCGACGAGATTCAACCGGTAACCGTATAGTCAATAGTTAGGAGTATCGATATGTCACCCACACCATGCCAGACCCTCCCCTTGCCCATGAGCCTGGCTGAAGCCCACGAGCGCGGGTGGGATGAGATCGACGTGGTGTTTGTCACCGGTGATGCTTATATCGACCACCCGAGTTTTGCCATGGCAATCCTTGCTCGCGCACTCGAAGCCGCTGGGTTCCGCGTTGCGATTCTCTCCCAACCCGACTGGCAAAGCTGCGAACCATGGAAAACGTTTGGTCGACCACGGTTATTCTTTGCCATCAGCGCGGGCAATATGGACTCCATGATCAATCACTACACTGCGAACAAAAAGGTACGCAACGAAGATAGCTACTCACCAGGTGGCAAAATTGGATTGAGGCCAGACCGAGCCACGTTAGCCTACTGTCAGCGAGCCCGTGAAGCGTATCCAGGGACACCGGTCATTGCCGGCGGGGTCGAGGCCAGTTTGCGCCGGCTTGCTCACTATGATTATTGGAGTGATACGGTGAAGCGGTCGATGGTGCTCGACTCCAAAGCAGACCTCGTCGGGTATGGCATGGGCGAATCCACCATCGTGGAAATTGCACAACGGCTAGATTCCGGCCAAGACGTCGCAGACCTGCACGAGATGCGAGGCGTCGCATATGCCCTGGGTGCGAAGGGAACGCCGCCATCTGGTGAGAACGTCATCACCCTGCCAACGTACGAAGCCGTGCGGGATGACCCGTATGCGTTTGCCGAAGCCACCCGTGTGATTCACATCGAGAGCAACCCGCACAATGCCAAGACGCTAGTTCAGTGGCACGGTCAACGAGCCGTGGTCTGCACTCCGCCACAGCTGCCGGAGTCGCAAGAGGCGATCGATTCGTATTACGACTTTCCCTACACGCGAAAAGCACACCCAAGCTACCAAGAACCGATTCCAGCCTTCACCGTGATCAAGGATTCCGTCACCATCATGCGCGGCTGTTTTGGGGGCTGTACCTATTGCTCCATTACCCTGCATCAGGGACGGACCATACAATCACGCAGCAAAGAATCCATCGTTCGAGAAGTGGCCACGATGGGGAAGGATCCGGAATTTCGCGGCACGGTCAGTGACCTCGGGGGAGCAACAGCAAATATGTACGGTATGCGCTGCCGCGAACCAGAGGTTGAAGCTGTCTGCCGCCGCCTTTCATGCGTGCACCCGACCATCTGTCCAATGCTCGGCACAGACCACGACCCACTCATCGATATCATGAAAACAACACGCGAACAGAAAGGCATTCGCAAGGTATTGGTCGCCAGCGGCATACGAATGGATCTGGCGATACGCTCACCGGAATATATGGACGAACTCACGACGCATCATGTCGGCGGACACCTCAAAGTGGCTCCGGAACATACCGACCCCAAAACACTGCGGCTTATGAAACGCCCAGAGATCGGCCACTTTGAAGAGTTTGCAGAGAAATTTTCCGATGCGTCAGCGAAGGCTGGGAAGAAACAATACCTTGTACCGTATTTTATTTCATCGCATCCCGGCACCGATATCCACGCGATGATCGAGTTAGCGCTGTTTTTGAAACGCAGTGGCTATAGACCTGAACAGGTTCAGGACTTTATTCCCGCACCCATGGACATCGCCACATGCATGTATCATACCGGTCTCGACCCGCTTTCTAAGCAACCCGTGGTCGTCGCCAAGTATATGCGCGAGCGCAAATGGCAGCGCGCACTGATGCAATTCTTCCAACCGTCGAACTATTTCCTAGTGCGCGAAGCACTCATAACCGCCAATAGGCAAGACCTCATCGGCAATCACGGTGACTGCCTTATCCCGTCAACCCCACCCAGAGGCGACTTCAAGCCGCGACCACGCTCCTCAGATGCCGTACGCTCAGGTGCGTGATCACCGCCTCCAAGTGTATGCTTCCCCCGGCCCGCGATACTCGAGGAACCAAAATTGACGCGAGGAACAGCGCAGGCCCTAAGCTACCGTCTGAGCCAGTGTCGCTGCCTCGCGTAGGCGACGGCATCCATCCTTTTATGTACTGAGAGCTTTTCTAGCAGATGATGGACGTGGTTCTTAACGGTCTGCGTTTCAATGGTAAGACGTCCCGCAATTTCTTTGTTACTTAAGCCTTCAGCCAGCAACTCTATTACTTCAAGTTCCCGTGCCGTGAGTTGTGCTTCTTCGCGTGCATCGGCACGCTTCTCATCGGCAAAATCCCTGATCCGTGAATACAAAAATGCGGCGAATCGATTCGAACACCATGACTCGCCTCGGGCTACTGCACTTACGATATGGACGAAGTCATCAATGGACGCATCGGTTGGAATGTACCCTACGGCACCGGATTCAATGCAGGGCACGATATCGCTTTCACGATCCGGAACGCCGATCCAGACGGCTTTGATCGGCGATGCCCCAGACGACAGGGTGGAAAGAGCCGGCATGTCATCGTTTTTGAAGAGTTTATAGTCCAATACCACAACATCAATCGACGCCGTGTCGTGCGATGCCGCGATCTCACTCCAACAATCTGCTTGGCCGATGAGCGAGATATCGGATACTGACGTCTCACGCTCACTCAGTAGCTTCACCAGGCCTTCACGGAACAATCGATCTGAAGAAACAATCGCGACGCGAACGTTACCTGCCATAGCGTACCTCCTCTAGGCACCGGATTGCTGCGCGGCGTGCTGACTATATGGTGGAAAGAAGCTCTTCGTAATCCCCGGGCCGACGATCGTTGAATAAATGGTTT
>JAJDBL010000114.1 GCA_029261375.1 Nitrospirales bacterium | reverse complement strand
CGTTCAAATGTGGAAACAGCCGGGGATCCTGAAACACATATCCAACCGATCGTTGATGCGGGGGAGTGAACATCTGACGTTGTGAGTCTTGCCAGACAACATCGTCAAACTGAACAAATCCCGTCGGAGACTGTTGAAGCCCAGCAAGACAACGGAGAAGAGTCGTCTTCCCGCAACCAGAAGGACCGAACACCGCCGTGACCCCCTGCAAAGGAAGAACAAGATCAGCCACAAGCCGAAAATCAGAAAGCTGCAAGTCGAAGTGGGCAGTGAGGGTAGGCATGGGGGGAAGTTAAGGAGTCAGAATATAGAAGTCAGTATTCAGCATGGAACTGCAATCAGTACTGGTTGCCGTAACATTCAAACTCTGCGTGCGTTCTGCGAACATCCTCATTCTGAATACTGACTCCTGACGTCTGAACACTCATCTTCACGTCACCCTGATGGGCAACCGCCGATTCAACCCATACACAATCAACAACGTGAGAAATGAGAACACGAGCAATCCCCCAGAAAGAAGGTGAGCCTGCGCGTACTCCAGAGTTTCCACATGGTCATAGATCGCAATCGAGAGGACTTTAGTTTGTCCGGGGATGCTTCCTCCTACCATTAAGACAACGCCGAATTCACCGAGGGTATGCGCAAAACCCAGAACGGCGGCGGTGATATATCCCCGTAAGGCTAATGGTGAGGCAACCGTAAGAAACGCATCCATGGGAGACGCGCGAAGCAAAGATGCCGTCTCCAACGGAACCCTTCCAGTGGCTTCGAATGATCCCTGCAATGGTTGGACGACAAACGGCAACGAGTACAGCGTTGACGCGATGACTAACGCAGTAAACGAGAAAGATAAGGTCGAGTCAGTAAATTGGAGCCACGGTGCACCGATCAGTCCACGAGGGCTCATCGCGACAAGAAGATAAAAACCCAACACCGTCGGTGGAAGCACGAGTGGAAGCGCAACAATAGCTTCGACGGCCGTCCTACACCGTGAACGCGTACGTGAAAGCCACCACGCAAGGGGGGTTCCAACCACAAGCAGCACACACACAGTGACCGATGCAAGCAGCAACGTAAGCCAAAGAGCCTGAAGGTCGTCGTGACTAAGCATCATTCCGAACCCTCCCCCTTGACGTGGGAGGTGAGGGTGGGGGTGATATGTGTGGAGGGTGAAGCATCGTGCTCATGATTCACGTATTATTTGGCGTTGAGTTCATACCCAAAACCGAGAATTATCTGCCGCGCAAACGTCCCACGAAGAAAATGGAGAAACGCGATGGCTGGTTCGTGAGATTCTCCCTTTCGGAGGAGAACGGCACCTTGTTCGATAGGGGTGTGTAGATGGCTCGGCACCTCCCACCTGCTCCCAGAGCGGTTATTCTTTGGGTTGAGGATTTGTGACAAGGCAACAAAGCCGAATTCCGCGTTTCCTGATGCGACAAACTGAAACGCCTGCCCAATATTCTCCCCCTGCACAATTCGAGGACGCAGGACGTCCCATAGGTCCTCTGAATGCAGAACCTCATACGCAGCTTGTCCATATGGTGCGGTTTTCGGGTTAGCTATTGCGACGTGTCGTATATCAGTCTTGAGTAGGGCGTTAAGTCCATTGATCTTCTGTCCGGGTATCGGGCTCCAAAGAGCAAGGCGACCGACGGCATAAACAAATGGGGTTCCCTCGACGGCGAACCCTTCATCGACCAAGCGGTGTGGACGTTGTGTGTCCGCAGCCAGCAAAATATGGAATGGCGCACCGTGTGTGATTTGCGCGTAGAGTTTGCCGGTTGAACCTGAGCTGATGAGCACCTGATGGCGAGTCTGGGCCTCGAACTCCTCCGCAATCACGCCCAAGGGAGCAAGAAAGTTTGATGCCACCGCTACCGAGAGTTCCGCGGCGTAGGATGAAGGCGTGTTTCCGAACAGTAGGAGTAGGAGGGCTAATGTTTGGATTATGTGATTCATGACAATGATGTATTTATTCCAAATCAATCATATATATAATGATTTAAGCATTAAAAATACACTATTTATATCTAAATTATCAATTGTGTGGGTCTTCAGGTAAACAGAGGTATGTGGGTTACTGCCGCTTCCGCGGCATATTCGAATTACTTCTATTGAGAGATGGATATGATGGGGAAAGAAATCTCGTCAGCGGCAGTGATTGAAGATCAGTACAAGAGCTCCACGATGGGGAGGGTCACGGGAGTCTCGATCTGATCGCTCGTGCATGCCATAGCGCTGACGAGATAGGCGATACTTAGTGCATTCATATCATGTGAGTGCTGTGGTTACACCGGGTCCTCAATGGCTTCTGCGAGATCGTATGCCCAGCTGCTTGATCAACCGCCCGAGATACGTGCGTTGGAGGCCAAGAAGACCGGCGGCAACGGTGGCATTGTCATGAGCCCGTTCTAGGACGCGGTAAATGACCTGTCTTCGGAAGTCTCTGACAACCGTATGGTAGGGACCGTGGGGTGTCGTTGCTGTCGAGTTTTCATGTGAGCGGCTGGGTGACATGGCACGTACCGGAAGTTCATCGGGACCGATGATCCCATCTCCTGTCTTGAACATGACACACTGCTCGATCGTGCTTCGTAGTTCCCGGACATTGCCTTGCCAGCTCTGTCGCTGCAATTGTTCCAGTGCTTGAGCAGAGAACGTGAATGCTTCTCGCTTCCATTCGTGACAAATATTCTGGAGAAAGAAGTCCGCCAACAACGGAATGTCTTCCGGTCGTGCGCGGAGGGGAGGCAGGGTGAGCATGAGTTGAAATCGATAAAAGAGATCCGTTCGAAACTCACCATTTTGGACAGCATGTATAAGGTCACGATTGGTGGCCGCAATGATTCGAATATTTGTTTTCATCATCCGCGTCCCGCTCATACGAAAGAAATACTGATCTTCAAGAAGTCGAAGAATTCGTGTCTACATGTGCGGTTCCATCTCACCAATTTCGTCTAAGAACAATGTGCCTCCGTGCGCAACCTCGACCAGTCCTTCTTGCACCGATCGCGCATCAGTAAATGCGCCTTTCTCATGACCGAACAGCTCCGCTTTCAGGCGGTGGTCGGGAAGGGCGACGCAGTTAATCGGGACGAATGGACCGGTGGCTCGATCGCGCCAGTTGTGGATATGCCGAGCGATGAGTTCTTTTCCTGTCCCACTTTCACCCTGAAGAAGGACGGACGCGCCAGTGTGCGCGACCGTCATGGCTTTTTGTGGGATAGGTCTTGCATCGCACGGCTAGTTCCGATGATGTGCGCATACCGAAAATCAGAATGACCTCGGAGGTCTTGTGTTCCTTCCTCGGAAGCGCCGGTTCGTCCGTGAGCTGCCAAAATGGGGTCGGGGCTCCCATTCGCCGTTCCGTTGACGTGCGATTTGTTCAGAGGACGGGATTCAGTATTGAGAATGCGCGTGAACGGTGGTCGTGTTGGGTTTTCGATGCGGCGGGTCCATTCCTCATTCATCGGGGCACATGTGTTTGCGTCATAGGCGTTCATCGCATCTTCCTTGTTTCCCATCATGAGTATGT
>JAJDBL010000113.1 GCA_029261375.1 Nitrospirales bacterium | reverse complement strand
AGAAGCATCGTGGGGGGATCGGACGATCGATCATACGGCGGCATCTCTCGTGGCCATCCCGCAACGGTGATATTGTCACCTTGCCGGTCAAATGTCAGGTGAAACGGAACAAGCTGTGTCTCGGGCAAGTGTGCAAACCACAAACACATGCCGGGAGTCGTCTCAATCTCTTTTGACCCGCCTATAATCCCTTGACAGGAACATCCAAGAAGTACACCAGGACTCAATCGCTCCCGAAGATAGGGCATCACATCGGCAATATGCTCGGCGTGGTGGTTGGAGAAGAAGAGAAATGCTAAATCAACAGATTTTCCACCGAGGCGGTCTATGGCCTTGTCACACAACTGACTCATCGCCGCAGGAGTCTCGGCTTCTAAGGAAACTTCAACTGCACACTGACTCATCATAAGTAGAATTGCTTTCTTAGGGCAGATTAAAAATTTGCCTCTGGGGTAGAAAATAGGACCATATCACGACACTTGCTCGTTTGTCTCTTAGCCAGATCTCACTGTGATCACGACCTTACCGACGTGTTGTTGGGATTCCAGATACTTGTATGCTTGCAACACATGATCAAACGCGAATACGCGCGAAATGAAGGGACGCATCTGCGCAACCTCACAGGCATGAACCAACGCGCGCAACTCCGCCGTTGATTCCATGAATATGCCTCGCACAGTGACTTGATGGGCCAAGAGATCACGAACGTTCACCTTACTCTCAACACCATCAAGTACCCCAACCAGACTCACACGCCCACCATATGCACAAGATCGTATCGAGGGCCCAAGCAGCTCACCCCCTGCTACCTCGACCACCACATCAACACCTCGACCATCAGTAATCTTTGCAATCTGTTCAGGCCACGTATCATCCGTGTAATCGACACATGCTGACACGCCGAATTCGCGTTTAGCAGTTTCAGCTTTGTCCACGTGGGCCGTGCTCACGATCGTACGCGCGCCAATCATACGAGCAATCTGAAGCGCGAACGTCGAGACGCCACCTGTACCATGAACCAGCACCCAATCCCCAGGTCTAGCCTTCCCATGCGTGATTACCGCCGCCCAGGCTGTCAAGCCTGCGATAGTCAACGTCGCCCCTTCCAGAAAAGTGAAATGCTCCGGCACCTTCACGAGCGCTGCTGCGGGATACACGATCTGTTCTGCTAGGACGCCATCAACGCCATTTCCACCGACAAACGTTTTCGCCCACGCTGCGGTCATTGTTCCAGCCGGCCAACACCGAAAGGGCGCATTTAATACACGGTCACCCACCTGAAATTCTGTCACCCCTAGACCGCATGCCAAGACTTCACCTGCCATATCCGAGCACGCAACAATAGGAGGTGTTTGCACGCCACCATAGCGGCCATCGGCGACCATGAGATCGCGATAATTCAGCGACACGGCACACACGTGCACGAGAACGTCTCCAGGCCCAGGCGCTCCGAGCGCGTGAGACTCTTCGCACCGGAGACCGTCCAATCCCGTACCGTTGACCGTGTAACATTTCATAAACGCATTTCCATTTCTGGGCCTATTCTGTGGAGATCATAACAGATGAGAATTTACGCCTGGATCATATCAAGCTGGCGTATGGTATCAATGGTTTCTCCGATTGGGAACAAACACCCAGCGCCTTAGACCGTGGAACTCAGACGCATAGAGGGAGCAAGAAAACTACGGTCGCGCTTATCCTCGTTACGTTGGATGTAAGCTACAATGATTGCGGATCATCTGATCCATTCCTTTGATCCACACACGAACCTTGGAAGATGCAAGGGGAGAAGCTCCCAAAATATGCATGCCATACGTAGCGCTCTACTTGTTGCTCTTGGAATTCTGATTCTACCCCTGCCTGGACACGCTCAAAACCTTGCCAGAACAGGATTCTATGCTGGAGCTGGGATGTCTTTCATCATTGAGGGATTTGATACGACCAAAGCCCATATCAAAGAAGAGACTGAACCGTCTCCGTGTGCAGATGATGAGGACGGGGGGTGTGAACTGATTAGACACATATTTAATGCCGTTCAACTGGCAGATCGTCCAGGAGCTAACATCAAGGCAGGGTATCGATTACATCCGGCGTTTGCACTGGAACTCGACTATCAATATATCAGCGGCTTCGAGGCCGAGGTGACGCGTAACGACTCGCTCTTCTCTTCCACCAACACCGTTAAGATAGAGGATGGCTACGCCGTCACGGCACGGGCCAAAGGATTTCTTTCCGCCGGCATGTTCCAGCCATATGGCGCAATCGGAGTCGGAATTGCAGACCTAAATATTGAGGGTGAGTTACCGCGCGAATTTGCGTTTGCTGATCTCGATTTTGTCACGAGTTTTTCAGTCGGATTAGACGTCGTCACTATCGCAAAGATCACATTTTACCTTGAGACCTCATACTTTTTGACCACAGGAAACATCAAAAACCTCGACTTCGTTCCAATCTACCTGGGGGTGCAATACCGGTTTTAGAGATACAGAGGACGTTCAATGCAGTCCTGCCTGAAGAATACAAGCAGTCTAAACGTAGGTGAGAACATTGTGCTCCATCAGCTTGGCCAGAGCTTACTTATCAATGATGTTCCGCTATTCTCTTCACCGACAACTTGGTTCTTCCCGAGATGCTTTGCCTGATACATCGCTTTATCCGCACGATCAACGAGTGATTCCACGGTATCGTCCTTGCGTAATGTGCTCACGCCAATACTGACGGTAAATGAAAGTTTGTCGTTTGGCCTCGCGTCGTCAATTTGATAGTCCGTCTTGGCAATCGATCGACAAAGGAGTTGCGCCTTCTTCATCGCTTGCTTAAATGAGGTTTCCGGAAGAATGATGACGAATTCTTCGCCGCCATAACGCGCGACCAGGTCATCTTTTCGAATAACAGATTTACCCATCTCGACGAGCGCAAGCAACACACGATCGCCTACCGCGTGTCCATATTGGTCATTGACGAGTTTAAAGTCATCAACATCCAGCATAAGCACGGCGAACGGTTTCCAGACGATCTCGCTTCGACTCACCATTTGCCCCATGGTCGTATCGAAGGCCAGTCGATTCAACGCGCCAGTGAGCCCATCAGTCAGTGAATCGTGACGCGCCTTCTCAAGATCAACTTTTAACACAGCCACGTTGCGGGTCAGCTCATCCATGTGTTTGGAATCCTGCTCCTGCTTTTCGCGGATATGCTGCTTCATCTCTGCAACTTCTTGCCGAACACCTTCTTTAATCTGACGGATATCGTTCAACTGCGTAATCTCTTCTAAGGTGACGTTCTTGTCGTAGAGGCGAACGTTGAAGGCCTTATTTTCTTTATTGAGATCCGTCATACCTGAGATCAATAGCTCAATGATGTTCTTGAACTCCGCATCCTTGTCCTGAAAATACTCTTTCTCCCTATCGATATAGGCAAGAACGACATCTTTATGCCCCTCAAAACGCTCTTCCAAACGCTGTAACTGTTCGTCGGTCTTGAAAAGTTCTTCAACCTGGCGATTGCGATCCTTGAACCGGTCTGCACCGAGTTCGTTCAGGTCCAACGAGAACTCTCTGATGAGACGAAAGAGAGTCAAAATCGTCTGAAGATAGAATTGTTCCTTTTCGGGCAATGGCTCTACTGGAACGCCTCCCTCCCCTGGTAAGCGAACAGTACTGCCTCCTCCAATCCAACTGCTGCCCATATCCCCTCCTTACACCTGTGGATGCATCATCGAGACGACTCTTCTCATGAAGGTGTATCGGCAAAAATGGCGCGAACTTGAGGCAGACCGGTTTCGTCCCACGTGCAAGCAGGAGAACCAAAAGAGTACTGAAATAAATGACGGTGTGGGCGGCTAACGGAGGAGTTTAGAATCCAAAACGTGACTGCTTTGATGACCGGTTTTGCGGACGGCGATAGCCAGTACATCGAACCCCGTGATTCTGATCAGATCATCAGTTCTGCCGTCAACGGGGTTAGAGTCTCTATCGAATAACCCCGCGGACTGTTCTCCATGCTGAATCATCATGTATGCGGTCGTTCCGGACGCATCAAAGATAACACCAGTGGGTTCGGCTTCGGGATCCACGACGGAAATTACGCGAACACACCCATCGGACCGGAGGTCACGATCCTTTCCATCGGGAAGACACGCGAAGACCTCGCCAAACATGGCATCTTCCGTCACATAGAGGTTTCCCGTCACCGGTTGGAACGCCAGATTGTCATAGGCGTTGAATTGTGTATCCCCTTCAAAAAATCGTGTGATTGTGACGGTTCTCACGTCATCTTTGGATAGTTCCCCGTCGGCCAGATAGGCGAACCCTGTACGTAAGTCTCTGAATAGAGTTCGATTTTCCAGGTTGGTCACAGAATCAACTCCGCACAGTATTTCGCCGAAATGGGCAGCGGCAGAGCGTCCTGTATTCGTCCAGCAAAACCGAATGCCTTCCCCCTGAAACAAGGGATCGCGGTGTAAGTCCTCTGGACGATAGAACCCCGTGGCGCCTTTTCTGTTCGCGTCCTGTCTGGCACTCGCGGCTGAGACCAGGACCCAGACCCCTTTACCCACCTGACACCCCTGCCCGAACTGTGGAAAGCTGTCATGAGCGCGCTCAACACATGACACCGTCAATGCATACACCAAACCGGACGCCAGAGGGGAATCACGGAACGATGTGACGGCATGGGTTCCATCCCACGGTGTCTCCGGGATAAACTTGAATATTGCCCCACCATCACTCCCGGAATAGGTTTCACCAGGCCTCAGCTCATCACCGAGAATCACGACTCCCGTCGGAAGCACCGTGAATCCCTCCCACGACAAGGTCGGAAGTGCCGGGCGTTGCACAATTGCTTCACTTTT
>JAJDBL010000112.1 GCA_029261375.1 Nitrospirales bacterium | reverse complement strand
CAAGTTGTGCAGGAACCATCACCAGGACCCTGGCTTGTCGATATGGCCTCCCGTATGCGCTCGACGGGTCTCGCGGAGTTTGCGGGGTGTATGGAACGTCTCAATGATGTGGCGTTTAGCTCGCCATCAGATTTACTGAATGTGGCATCGTCGTACTACCTTCCGCTACTCAAACAACGTTTTGATGATTACCCAAAACGCATCCGGGACCTCGATCATATCCAAGCCATCGCGGCGCGGTACGAGTTGCTGCAGGTGTTTCTTTCAGATCTCACGCTTGATCCGCCCAATGAATCGGTGTCGGATGTGGATGGGGAACCCGTTGAAGAAGAACGGTTAGTCTTGTCGACGATTCATTCGGCCAAGGGGTTAGAGTGGTCGTGTGTGTTTATCATTTGGCTGTTGGATGGAAAGTTTCCTTCCAGCTATTCCATCTTTTCTGATCAGGAGCTTGAAGAGGAACGCCGCTTGTTTTACGTGGCCATGACACGTGCCAAACATCTGCTTTATTTAAACTATCCCATCAACATCTACGACCGCCAAGCGGGTTCTGTGCTGTCCCGACCCACACGATTCTTGGATCAGGTCTCTCCGCGGCTGCTAGATTCCTGGGTCCTTGTTGATGGAACGCGGACAGAATATAGCGCCAATCATTCCTCCTTTTAGCAGAATGCTGTAAAGAGGCTGCCAGCGGCGTTCTCGCTTCTCTCAGGGCTGGGCTGGACGGCCTTTTTCCGCATCCTGCTTGGCGCAGCGGTGGAATGATGTCAGTTGGATTGTTGAAAGAAGGAGATGATTGCTAATCCAGCGATTGCTAGACCAGAGAGAACGTAGACGGTGAGGGCGATCGTATTGCCGCCGGCTGCGCTGACGAAACTTGGTGAGTAGAGAATAAAGCCCCAGTACAGGACGAAGATGTAGTTTACGAGGAGACAGAGCTGGAGTCTGCGCAAGAGAAGGAAGACGCTCACGATTGCAATGAACGCCGCCATTTGCCAGGCTGGAATCGCGAGGCTGACGTCGCCAAGATCCTGTATGACAGCCAAGTCCATATCGCAGTGTGTAGCATAGGGGGTGTACGTCGTCAACAGTGTTGACACGGGAGAGAGCCCCCACGTAGGGTAAGCGAATCGACACGTTGATATTGAGATAGTGTGTCCGAACTCATGTAGCCTGCAGTGCGCGGATGGAACAACTAAAAGCCTATCTTCTGAAGAACTTTGAGCAGGTATTTGTCCTGCTCGTTCTCGTCGCCACGGCAGCAATCAATTACTTCATCCCGCAAAAAATTTCGTTTCTCAATTTTTACTTTCTTCCCATTATTCTTATGGGCTACTACCTCGGTCGTCGTCGGGCGATGCTTGGCGCGTTGCTCTGCGTTCTTCTCGTCACTGTGTATGTCATCTTGTCCCCAACGTCGTTTCACATGGGAAGTACGGTGATGGACACCTACCTTCATATGGCAAGTTGGGGTGGATTTCTCGTCCTCGCTGGCGCTGTCGTGGGGCGGTTGCAAGAAAAACTCTCAGGCCAGATCGAGACGAGCTTGCTTCTCAATCGTGACCTCGAACTACAACGTGAGGAACTTAATACCGCAAATCTGTCTTTAGTCGAGCATACGGAAAACTTGGAGCGAAAAGTGAGGGAACGGACGGAAGCACTCGAGACGGCCAAACGCTCTATCGAATCGTCCAAAGGCAAAGTCGAGGATGCGCTCTACTCCACCATGGATTCAGCCGTGGTGAATTTGATTATCGAAGGTCGCCTCCGAAACGAAAAGCGGGAAGTGAGCGTGCTCTTTTCCGATTTGACCTCCTTTACGACCTACTCCGAGGAACATCCTTCCGAGGTCGTCATTCGGGACCTCAACCGCTATCTCGGGGAGATGGAACCGATCATCATGCGCTTTCACGGACACATCGATAAATACATGGGCGATGGCATTATGTGCGAGTTTGGTGCTCCCCTTGATTTCGAAACCTATCGGTTACTTGCCGTATTGGCGGGGATAAAGATGCAAGAGAAGATGGCGGCGTCTGACTTTCCATGGAAAATGCGGATCGGCATCGGATCTGGCTCGACGATTACAGGTCTCATCGGGCTCAAACGTCAGACCTATACCGCGATTGGTGATGTGGTGAACCTTGCCTCGCGGCTCGAGACAAACTGTACTCCTGGGAAAGTCACCATCGATAAATATACGTATGAGGGTATCGATCGATTTTTCGAGACACGACGAAAGCGTGCGCTTTCAACCAAAGGGGTGGCTGAGGAGGAAGAGAATGAGCGACAGCTTGACGCGCTTCATGAGCGAATCGCGGTAGATCAGGACGACGCTGAGCTTCACTTCAAAGTTGGTCAGGTTCACATGTCGCTGGGCGAGCCTGAGGAAGCGGTGTTTGACTTTGAACGCGCCCTGAAAATTGATCCAGATAATATGGAATATAAAGTTGCGTACGCTGATGCTGGGATGAAAGCGAAAGAGTCAGGGGGGATTGCAGTTAAAGGGAAAAAAAAGCGTATCACGGCTTATGAAGTCATCGGCCTGAAGGACCCACTTCTAGATCGAGGAAAAGTTCCACAAAAAGTCTATGACGAATTTCAGAACGTCCCAAGCCTTATTCAAATACCGGATGACGTTATCTTGCCTATCGAGGCGTTAGACGGGTGTATTGGCCATTCCAAAGGAGTCGCGTTTATTTCGTACGCGCTGGCTGCGCGGTTCAAGCTTCCTGAAAAGGAAAAGTTGGACATCATGAATGCGGGATTTATGGCAGATATTGGCAAGGAGATCGTGCCGTACCACCTCTTGAATCGCAAAGGCGGCTTGAGTGCGGCAGAATTTGAATCTGTCCAGATGCATCCGGCGGAAAGCGGACGACTTCTTCGGACGCTTGGATACGAAAACG
>JAJDBL010000111.1 GCA_029261375.1 Nitrospirales bacterium | reverse complement strand
TTAGGCTTCTGGGAGAATCGCGAGATTATGGATCTAAATGATCGTATTCTCGCGATGCATGACGGAAGTTGGATGAGGCCACCAGTATGGAGAGACGGGTGGGAAACTGATGCACGTATCGCTCCATTCGTGGATGAGGGTGAATGTATTCTTGATCGCGCCTATGGGAAGCGGGAAAGCTTACGTTGGGGGTGGAAGGACCCCCGTACCACGCTCACTCTGCCATTTTGGAGGCGTGTCGTCGGATCATTTCGGCCAGTATTGGTGATCCGAAATCCGCTTGATGTTGCACACTCTCTTCAACGACGTCATGACTGGTCTGTCCGAGAAGGTATTGAGCTGTGGAAAGCCTATGTGACGGCCGGTTTGCGGCACAACGCACGAACTCCCATGCTTTTGACCTTCTATGAGGACTATTTTCAGGAACCAACCCGCGAGACGGAGCGATTGCTGCAGTTCTGTGGACTTCCGATATCAGTGGACAGTTCGGAGCTACTCGAGACGATTCGGGGCGAACATCGTCACCACAGAGCGGAGAAATCAGACCTACTTCTCTCCAGCGACTGCCCTGATGACGCAAAATTTATGTATTTTGGACTTCGCCAAGTCCGGGACGACGTACAGCGTCACGGCATATGCCTTGAATCGGCGGAGTTTGCACGCTCTGCTACAGGTTTGTGTCGATCGACTGAGGAAGGCTGATTCTAGTACCGAAGTTGATCAAAATCCTTGATGCGGTCTTTTGTAAACGCTCTTAGCTTCTCAATGATTCTATTTTGAAGTTGCCGGCTTCGTTCTTTGCTCACACCGAAGCGCTTTCCTAGTTCCTCTAGTGTAACCGGGGTTTCGGAAAGAATGCGATGGGTTAGAAAAAAGCGCTCACGATCGTTCAGTGTCTCTGTAAATTCTCGCAGGGTCGCTCGAAATATTTCTTTCAGCTGGGTATCGGCTAGTTCTGTATCGATGGCTACTTCTTGGGACGGAATGATATCGAGAAGTGTTTGACCTGTATCCTCTCCGATGGGCTGGTGGAGGGGGATCTCTCGGTTGCCTAACCGCTGCTCCATCTGCCAGATATCTCGCTCCCGGACGCTGAGGCGATCAGCAAGCATTTTTGTATCAGGAATAAACCCTTGAGATTCAAGCTTATGCCTCTCCTTCTTCAAGTTATAGAAGAGCTTTCGTTGGTCTTGCGTAGTGCCGATTTTCACGAGGCGAAAGTTGGCAACGACGTAGCGCAGGATATATGCCTTGATCCACCAGGCGGCGTAGCTTCCAAAACGTGTCCCCTTGGTTGGATCGTATCGCTTGAGGGCTTGCAGTAGTCCGACATTGCCCTCCTGTATTAGGTCAAGCTGTTCCATGCCAGGACGTGTGTATGGTCGAGCAATCGAGACGACCAAGCGCAAGTTAGAAAGGATGAGTTGAATGCCTGATTCACGTTTTCCATGTTCGAGGTATTCTTTGACAAGCCGCTGCTCCTCTTCTCGGGTGAGCAGGGGATATCGACGAACCTCAGCAAGGTATTGCTGAAGTGGGCTATGGAGAACGGGTGCAGTTTCTGCCTCCGTTGTGTGCTCTGTATCGTGCGTAGTCAAGGGCTTAGAACAGACCGTGTGTTCGTTAGAAGATGCCAGGGAATGGAGGCCGTGAGAGGAAGCATGCTCCCTAGGTATTCCCTCTCGAGATGAACCCCGATGATAGACCAAAGGCACCCGACATGCAAAAGTTCGTGGCTGTGAATCGGGAACCAAGAAAGAGATCGGCTTCGTCGAGGAACGACAGTGAAAATGTTGCCATTTTACAAGGAGTTCCGGGATCTACGAAAGAAATATGACTTCTTGACAACATCGAATTTCCTATGGTAATTTTGTGCGCTAGATCACGCTTGGTATCCCTTTATGCGAACGAACATTTGATGCATTTTACGCCTGCAATAGACCCAGTTCATACGTTTCTCAATCACGCCACATATCAGATGGAAAAGCACGATAGATTTTGGTAATCGTTGTGACTCAGTATGTTCATTCACGTTTCTTTACGTTAGGTAAGAAGGGAGGGCAATAAATAATGAGTAATAAGGGTGTCGTAATTAGTATGGCGATCGCCGTCACAGTTGCATTCTTCGGGATGTCGCTGTATGCGGTTGCTGGCGAGGGAATGAAGGGGATGATGATGGATCCCTACATTCCAAAAGAAAAAGTGATGAAAATGAAGGAAATGATGATGAAGATGAAACCCGACACGTTGGAAGCTGCAACGATGCGCGGGGAAAAGATGTTTAACAACCCTAAACTGGGGAAGAATCAGACCGGACAGTCCTGCGCCACCTGTCATAGTGGTGGTGGTTCAATCGGTGGAGCAGCGGAGATGAGCTGGAAGGGTATGAAGATGAAGGTTGCCATCCCAACTCTGAAGGGTGCGGCTGTCAACTTCCCTGCTATTCGTGGGCCGATGAAGCGGATTGCCGACCTCGGGGATATGAACAACATGTGCATTATGACCTTCATGAAGGGGCTGCCGATCAACAAGAACATGCGGCCGGCGGTCGATCTTCAGGCATATGTGGCGTCTTTGAGCAAGGGAAAACGATATAGACCAGGTGGAATGAAGGTCGTCCCGACACCAGTACCCGGGGCGATGTAATCTAACAATCCAAGGGGGAATGCGATGAAAATAGCAAAAGTTCTTTTGCTGGCGGGGAGCGTCGCTGTTTTACTCGGTATGGTGACCTATGCCAGCGCCCAGGGCATAAAACTGCTGACACCTGAAAATGGCATGGTTGGAATGGGAACCATGGCCGATCTTCCGATCATCACCCTGAGAACGTCAACGAAGGCTGGTAAAGAAATGTTTAACGATACCACGCTCGGGATGAACACCACTGGTCAGAGTTGTGCGACCTGCCATAGTGCGGGTGGATCGATTGGCGGTACCGCGCCAATGAAATGGAAAGGAATGGAAATGCAGGTGGCAATTCCTACTCTGAAGGGCGCCGCCGCCCATTTCCCTGCCGTTCGTGGCCCGATGAAAGTCGTCACCGACCTCATGGGCATGAACAACATGTGTATTATGACCTTCATGAAGGGTCGGCCGTTAAATAAGAATTCTCACCAAGCCATTGATCTTGAGTCATATGTCGCTAGTCTGAGTAAGGGAAAGCGGTACGATCCAGGTGCTGAGAAGACCCTTCCATAACTCTTAAAGTGGTATTGGCATGGGCTTCTTACAGATCTCTGGAAAAGGGAGGATGACAATGAAACGATTTATTAGTCTTTTAGCGATACCGATATTCGCATTCGCGTCATGCGCCGGAGGCGCTGGTGGTGGAGCGGTCACAAAAGCTGGTGCAAGTAAAGGCATTGGCGCAGACTCAATGGAAGCAAAGCTCACCATGGAAAAGCCTAGGGATATTCGAATTATGGCTGATCCGTACTTGTCTGATGCAGAGGTTGCTGCAATGCGGGAAGGCATGATGAATATGCCCCCTGACACCATGGAAGCCTCGTTAGAGCGTGGAAAAAAAATGTATCACGATCCTACGCTCGGTAACGGCAACGCCGGTCAGAGTTGCGCAAGTTGTCATGAAGGTGGCGGATCAATTGGTGGTGCGGCCACGACCGAGGTCATCAAGCCAGGCGGATTCGTATTTCGCCCGAAATTGTCGATCCCAACGTTGAAGGGTGCTGCGGTAAGTTTCCCGAAGCCACGCGGTCCTCGTCGTGGATTCATGGTCAACCTTGCTGGCATGAACAGCATGTGCATTGCAGCCTTTAACAAGGGGCAATGGTTGGATGCGAATAGCCAGCCAGCTGTCGACCTTCAAAACTACATTGCAGCCTTTAGCAAGGGAAAGAAGTGGAAACCTGGGGCCAAGAAGATTCTTCCATCTGGTCCAGTCGCAGGTGCCATGTAACACAGGTTCCCTGCCAGTTATAGTGATTACCCGCGGGGGAGGAGAATTCATCTCCTCCCCCGTTTTTTTGTCCCGCTCCAGCGGCGATTTTGGTACTATGACTCTTTCAAAAATAGCAGAAGCACTCATTTTAGAAGTGCATGTATGTTTAATTTACTGGTAGTAGAGGAGGGTGGCGATGAAGCAAGAAAGACGCGATTCCCTGCGTTGGACACGGGCATGGTGCATAGGGGTCGCTGTAGTGCTCGGCGGCATATTCCTTGGAGGATCTATCGGCTTCGCCGAGGATCAACCATTGGTTGGTGACCCCACAAAAGGTGCCGCGCTATATCAGAAAAGCTTGTGCGTGAACTGTCATATCATTGATCATGACGCGTTGTATGAGGCACAAGCAGATGGTTCGAAAAAATTGGCGGGCGGACGAGTGGGGCCGGTGTTAACCCAGATTGGACTCCGTAGATCAGAAGAGCACTTATCAGAATTCGTGTTTGAGCCAC
>JAJDBL010000110.1 GCA_029261375.1 Nitrospirales bacterium | reverse complement strand
GCATCTTCGAGAGAACCTCTTACGACTGTGCGTATATTGTGCCAAAGACGGTCGGTTGGAATCTGCAACACTATTGGCACTGAACGAGTTAGCACATCACGGAACTCGCGACCATCAAGAAGCGCGAGAAGGATAGCCCCGGATCGGATAATGTCGGATCCTAGATTCTCAGACGAAATCGAAACCGCCTCTTCAATGACCTGAACGAGAAGAGGCGACAATGTGGGTGCCGGGATGTGATGCTGCGAAAAGCGGGAGAGCGCGCGGGTCAGTTGCTGTGTTGCGTCATATGGATCCAGCGCATAATGACGAAACACTCGTTGGACATCCGTTTCAGGACTTTCAATTAACTTAACGAGAAAATGCTCAATCTCGACAGTCCTATGGCCTTCGGACACACACAAACCCGCAGCTTCTTCCAATCCGACACGGCACAGCGGATTGAGTTGCCCAAGCAGGGATTTGAGGTCACCCTTTGTTGTTGCTGTACCCTCCATATTCCAGAGATTCTCCCCGTTGAAAAATTGACGGCCACATTATACAGGGGACTGAGGCTTGGTGGTATACAAAAAGTAGTTGGTCTTCTCATCCAGGGTTACGTGGACATGTACTTGCGGATGTCCGTCAGCCATATGCTCAAGCATTTCAGAGGCAAGTTCTGGTAAGAGCGTCTGAGTGAGGATATGATCGATGTTCCGCGCGCCAGTATCGACCTCGGTACAGCGGGCCGCGATGGCCGTGGGGATGTTCCTCGCGTAGGTTAACTCCCCGCGATGAGTCTCTTGAAAGCGCTGCTGGATGTGTGCGAGCTTGAGGATAGCAATCTTTTCTATTTCTTTATCCCGTAGGGGGTAATAAGGAACGATCAACAATCGTCCAAGCATCGCCGCATGAAAGTGTTTCAGTAGTTGCGGGCGAATGTGTTGAACGAGAACATCTGCATCAGGTTGGTTATGGGGATCCTGGCAGGCACTTATGATTGTCTCTGCGCCAATGTTCACCGTCATCAAAATAAGGCTGTTCTTGAAATCCACGACCAATCCTTCACTATCCTCGAGGGTTCCCTTATCAAAGACCTGATAGAATAGTTCCATGACATCCGGGTGCGCTTTCTCAACCTCATCGAGCAGAATGACACTGTAAGGATGGCGACGTACGGCTTCCGTCAGTACACCACCCGCACCAAAGCCGACATACCCCGGTGGTGACCCCTTCAGTTTTGACACGGTATAGCTCTCCTGATATTCAGAGAGATTGATATGTATCAACGCGTGTTCTCCACCATACAGAACATCGGCAAGCGCAATTGCAGTTTCCGTTTTTCCGACCCCGGATGGTCCCGCAAGGAGAAAGACTCCAACGGGTTTGTCAGGGTCTTCCAGATGGGCTCCATAGGTGCGCAATCCTCGACACATGACGTCGAGTGCCTGTGATTGGCCGACCACCCGTTCGGACAACGTTTCCTTGAGCGCTAGCAGTGCCTGAATTTCGTCAGTGAGCATCTTGCCAACGGGAATGCCTGTCCAGCCGGAAATCACGGAGGCAATCGTCGATGCGTCAACGCGAAGAGGAATCATTGGAGTAAGGCCCTGTATTTTCTTGTGCTCTGCCTCGAGAGACGCAAGCTCTTCACGTTGTTGTGCTGCCGGCTTACTTTTTGATTTGGCCTCGCTGAGTTCCTCTAATACCTTTTGCAGTCCATGAATGTTCTCTACTAAACCTTTTTCTTTCTCCCATTGCGTCTCAAGTTTCTTTTTTGACTTTTGGACCCGTGCGAGCTCGGTATCGAGCTCCTTAATCTGAGTGGCATAGTTCTGTCCAACGCGTTCTTCTCTCATCAGCATGGCACGTTGATGCTCCAACTGCTCGCTCGTACGGTTCACCTCTTCAATCGGCGGAGGCGTTCCAGCTTGAGCAACGGCAACCCGTGCACAGGCGGTGTCAAGAACACTGATGGCCTTGTCCGGAAGATGTCGCTCTGAAATATATCGGTGCGACAAACGCACCGCATCGCGAACGGCTTGTTCAAGAATGCGGACATTGTGATGAGCTTCTAACGTTGGAACGATTCCTCGGACCATCTCGACTGCCGCGTCTTCGTCGGGTTCCTCGACACGTATCACTTGGAACCGCCGTGCAAGCGCCGCATCTTTTTCGAAATATTTCTTATATTCTCCCCATGTCGTAGCGGCAATTGTCCGAAGTTCGCCGCGCGCGAGTGCTGGTTTGAGTAGATTTGCAGCGTCGCCTTGTCCTGCCATTGCTCCGGCTCCAATTAGGGTATGTGCCTCATCAATGAACAAGATCGTGGGTTGCGGAGAACCTTTGACTTCTGTGATGACGGTCTTCAGTCGCTCTTCAAACTCGCCTTTCATGCCGGCTCCGGCTTGGAGTAGTCCGAGATCAAGTACACGTACAGAGACGGACGCGAGAGCGGGCGGGACATCACCCTGCGCAATACGAAGTGCAAACCCTTCGACGACAGCTGTCTTTCCCACACCCGCTTCCCCGGTAAGGATGGGATTGTTCTGTCGGCGGCGCATGAGGATATCGATGATCTGTCGAATCTCACCATCACGTCCGCGAATGGGATCAATCTGATTGGCACGCGCCCGTTCGGTCAGATCAATCGTGTATACATCGAGCGCGGGCGTTGAAGATTGTACACGAGTTGTGTTTGACTTGACGTCTCTCAGGGTTGTCGTGCCGGGCAAGGATGCCGGCGAAAGACCGTCTTCGCTTGATCCCCGGATAATGTCGACGATGTCCTCACGCAATGAGCCTCCGGGAATACGCAACAACGTTGGTGCCGCTTCCACCACGACACCACGGAGCGTCTCATGCTGGAACAACGCGAGAAGTAGCGCCCCTGTACGTACCGCACTGACACCAAGATGGAGCGATGAGAGGGTCCATGCCTCACGAAAGAGTTCGAGTATATGCGGTGAAAGGGCAGGTGTGCGACTGTTGCCACGCTTAAACCCTTCCATCGATTTCGTCAAATCTCGTAAAACGTCGGCAGCTTGTAACTGGTAATATCGAAGAATGCGTTGGATATCAGTATCGGAATCGGGGGTGTCCAAGAGTTTGGTAATCAGATGTTCGATTTCAACATTAAAGTGTGTTTGCGATACACACAACGCAGCAGCAGATTCCATGCTTTTCTTACACACGGGGTTGAGTTTCGCGATCAGGGTCTTGAGATCATTCGTCATAAATTCCCCTCAAATGTATCTATCGGCGAAAAAAGAGAGATTATAGCATCGCTGTGTAGGAGTGCGGTCGAGAGGCGCAAGGTCATCGCTCATATGGAAGTTCTGTTGTATGATGTGATTGTGTTATGTGGCGAATATTCGGTAGGGTCCAAATTAGCCAGCGAGAGATACAACGTCAGTTTGGCATACTATAGAAGAAGACGCGACAGTGGTTGAGAAAGAGAGAACAATTCGTGACTACTTGTTGCATATCACGTGCCTTGGAATGAAAAAGGAGAGATCATGCCCAGCTTCGACGAAGTGAAACTCGCATCCTTTGAACAGGTGACAGTTATGGGCCCTCGAGCTGGTACGAATAAAGCGGCAGTTGAGGGTGCGTGCCACAACTTCTCTCTTGCATGGATTGCTGACGTCATTCGCAATCCGGGCGGCTCGGCAAGCGACCGTATGGCCTCGTTAGCGAAGAACTCGGGCGGAGTAAACCCAGTGTTGCAGAAAGTGTTCGGTGATCGCTGGAGACTAGAAGGTGCAGACGGAGCTGACGAACTTATTACCCAGATACACGGCCTCATCACAACCGATGTGTTCAGCTATAAGATCTACAGCGAAATGGAGATTCTCCCTGGGCTTCGTAACGGGGTTGGTGACGGGTTCGTGTATTCATTTTGGTTCACAGGCGGGGTTGTGGGTGCTGAGGGAGGTGCTCACTCTGTGGCGTTCTACGCGAACAAGCATGGTGGCAAACTCGCCGTTCATTTCTTTGACCCTAACTTCGGAGAGTTTCTATTCACCGAGGATGAGTTCAACGGATTCTGGAACACGCTCACGGGCAAGTATGGCCCCTTGACCAATCACTGGATGCGTGGCTGTAAGCCGACAAAGGTTATGACGCTTGGCGGACGTTAGCTATCGGTGATGTCTATGACGCACAGTACTGGCATTGCCTAGTCTGAATCTCTGAATACCTTGGAACGGGTTTCTGCATATGCTTCCATGACCTCACGGACTCGTGGGTAGCGGACGGTCACTCGATCAAGATCTGTTTTCGACAGTTCAAGAATCTCTGAATCTTTGACCGCGACGACAGTGGCCCGCCGAGGCTTTCCCGTCAAGAGGGACATCTCCCCGAAGAAGTCGTGAGAGCCTAAAAAAGCGACATGTTGTTCTTTCCCATCGAAGCGGTGGATCACTACTCGAGCGGTACCCCGCTTAATGATGAACAATGAGTCCCCAGTGTCGTCTTGACGGACGATCACATGTCCTGCTGGAAAGTTGTGTGTGGTCATCCCTCGTACCACCTGGGTCAACTCATCAAGCGGTAGCTTGGCAAACAACGGGACCCGCAATGTCGTCTGATGGCGTGGCAATGATCCAGGGGAGACTCTTACTTCTGCGTCGTCAGTTCTTCCCTGTCGTGTGTGCAACCACGAGGTCCAGCCCAATCGTGGACCGGACGTTGAGTTCAGGCGTGAGACTGGAACAGACGATGCGTTGAGGAGGAGTCGAAATCCCACGTCAAACTCGTGTCCCGCATAAAACTGAGTGAGCTCGCAGAGCGGAATAAAGCCCCACCCAATCGGAAGCAAATTGACAAAGTCATCGAAGTTCATGGGACCGATCGTCAGTTCAAATTTGCCTTCTTGATCCCAGACACGCTTGCCAAGGACGACATCTGATCCCAGGCGATGGTTCTGACCAGTGCGCCCTATAGTAGTCAGTTGGTGCTCTTCAAGAATATGCCACTGACCTCGGAATTGTGTTCCCTCCACCGACACATCAAAATAGTGCGCGAGAAGTTTTGTCAGGCCGGTCATGGAGCGAGGTCGTTGCGCGAGCAAGCCTGCGTACAATAACAACGCACGGTCATTGAGTTGCAGCCGGTGCTGGAGACTTGGGCTCCCCAAGCCAATAAGAGAATAAAGATAGTTGGATATCGGGGTCTCGTCTGGCGTGCAGGCAATGAGGCTCAGGCGGTGTGCCTTTTTGACGCGGTACATTAAAGAAACGAGGCGATGATGAAAGAGGTCAAGGAAATCCCGAGCCGCAGTGTCCTTATGCCAGATTTGGTCGATAATCCGTTCTGTATCTGATGTAGGAAGTGGCCCGAAACTCCCTCCCAATCCCAAAAAGTTGACGGCTAACTCGGCTGGGGAGTCTTCCTGAGATGGCGGAAGGATATGTGCAATGTCACTTGCAGGAAATTTCAACCCTGGAGTGGAGGAAAAGTGGACGGCTTCCTGAGCCGGGTCCGTACCAGCCCCCACGGATGCTCCGTCCGGGTAAAGCAGTTCGAGAAGTTTGACCGCTTGATAGAAGTCAAAGCGGTGGCCTTCTGCAAACAACCAATCAGCTACAGAATGGTCTGTTTTCCAGCCATAGGTGGCCATCGCTTCCAGATTCCCTCTCGTTGTGTGCCTTGGAGGACCAATTGGGTGAATGAGTTGATTGACGCGTACAAGGCAAAGAATTCATTGAGGACTGACGCGAACACAAACGCGCTGCTTCCCACGAAATAAGCCTCATCAACGGTTAAGGTGATTTCGGTTCCTCGGCAAAACCCACGCCATGCATCTTTGCCTAGTCGTCGTACGACCTTGCGACAGGACATGTCGCGAATCCCCATAATCTGATTGTGAACCGCTGGTGGGGCTGCGACGCAATACAGTCGAAGTATCTCGCGTAATGCCGGCAGACTCTCTCGCCCTTCTGAGAGTGAGAGGTGATTTAATGAGAGCTGCGAAATCAGTTGCCAGAGAGCGGCGCCTCTTTGGGGAGGATCAAGTTGAGGTGTGGGTTTACGGATACAGGAAATTGTCCATACCGGACCCACCTCTTCGATCTCGAGCAGTGCACCTTCCGGCAATTGCGTCGCGAGTTGTCGGTTCGTACATAATGTGTGGGCAAACACGGTTTGATTCGGAGGGAGAACAGGGTTGAAATCTAAGTCTAGGAAAGACAAGATCATTTCCGTTCCGGGAAGATCTTCGCGCGTGGCCGGTTGACGCCGTGCATGCCAAAACGCCTTGTGGTCCGTCGTCTCCAGGTGGTGCGTAAAGGAGAAGAATGGCTCAAAGTGTGTCGTATCCGCCGTCGCGTTGGAGGATGCCGACACATCGATAATAGAATGGATTTCGGTGGTCTGCTCCCGTCGAAGATCTGGGATCAAACGATAATCGG
>JAJDBL010000109.1 GCA_029261375.1 Nitrospirales bacterium | reverse complement strand
AAGATTTGGAAGCTGGTGAGTGTTCAGGTTCGCATTCTCAATAACTACCAGTGCTTCGAGTGCATTTTTGCAAAGTTGTACCTCATACCCTAGTTGTTGCAGCGCTGTCCCCAGAAGGTATCGTATGAGTTCCTCATCATCGATGATCACAACGGCCTCATCCCCCTTCGGAAGATCCTCGATTTTCAGGCCATGATGGGCGCGGCTGGACATACAGGTGCGTTGATCCTCCCTCAAATTTCCTAGTAGCATTGATGACCTTGCAAAGCGCATGCCAAACACCCGCCGATATGAAAATCGCCATGTTTTTAACCTGTTGAGTGGTGAAACTCCTTCGGTGCTCCAGTCCTCAGAGTCGATCAGTGAGACATATCGATGTATCGGTACTGTCCCAGAGGTGTCTCGCGTGGGACACGTTCGTGGAAATGACTAGCGCTGCTTTAAGGGAGGCGGTTGTGCGCGACGTGGCGGGATCGGGAGGCAGATTTTGCTTCAGGCCCCAGGATCTGTTGCCCTATTCTGCCGGGGCGAACTACATTTTCTAGCTGATTCCGAGCGCTGAAAGACGACGGTAGAATGTTGCACGGCCGATGCCTAACGACCGCGCCGCTGCCGCACGGTTTCCTCCGGTTTGTTCCAAGGCGGCGATAACGATTCTCTTCTCATCTAGCGGAGTATCGCTTGAGGTCGTATCAGGAGGATTGGATTCGATAATCTCTGGGGGAAGATCGGCATCGCAGATGCCGGATGTTTTGGCATGGATGACCGAATATTCGATTGCGCTTCTGAGCTCGCGCACGTTGCCAGGCCAGGGATACGCCACTAACTTTCGCATGGCTTGGGGATCGACGTTCTCCACAGTTTTTCCCGTTGCCGCACAACACTGGCTCAAGAACGATGACACGAGAGGTGGAATGTCCTCACGGCGTTCCCGCAACGCAGGAACATGAACTCTTGCCACTCGAATTCGATAGAGTAAATCAGCACGAAACTTTTCCGACGCAACGAGTTCGTTCAGATTCTGATGAGTTGCGGCTAATACGCGTACATCAACCTTGCGGGGTTTGGAGTCGCCAAGTCGGAGAATCTCTTTCTCTTGCAGGACCCGGAGTACGCTTGTTTGTACCGTCATGGGCATATCACCGATTTCGTCGAGGAGAAGTGTCCCCCCGCTCGCGGCTTCGAAAAAGCCTTGATGATTCGCGATTGCTCCAGTAAACGCGCCGCGCCGATGCCCGAACAGGTGACTTCCAAGGAGTGCATCAGTGAGTCCGGCGCAGTTCACAGCGAGGAAGGGATGATCCTTCCGCTTGCTGGAAAAATGTATAGCTTTGGCCACTAGTTCCTTTCCAGTTCCTGTCTCCCCCTCGATCAATACCGTCGTGTCAACCATTGCGAGATCCTTTAGTCGCTGATAGACCGTTTGCATTGGTTGACTCTTCCCGATCAGGTCGTGAAACGTAAACTTTTCATTGAGCATCTGACGGAGAGCATGAATCTCGGTGACATCACGAAGAACCAACATCCTCCGCTGTGTCTCTCGGGGATCATCGCGGATTTCAATCGCAATCCAGCTGCGCTTCCCGTCTGAGGTGAGAACATTCACTTCTACGGATGTTCGTCGATGTTGAGGTTGCCGGATCATTGCCTGCAACGCTTCCTGTGCGCGATGTTCTAGCGCTGAGACGTTCATCCAATGCGTGCCGATGATTCCATCTCGCCCAAGCCCTAACAGGGTCCTGGCGGGTTCACTGATAAACGTTATGGTGCCATTCATGTCGGTGATGATCGCAGCGAGGCCGAGATGATCTATCATCGAGGCGAGATCGTCACGGGCTGCTTGGCTCTTCTGAAGCTGTGTCCCAACATTCGCAAGCGCTCGTTCATTTTTTTTAACGGTCTTTGTGAATTTCAAATCGTGTTCTCTTGCTCGCTGTAGCACCGTGTGTTGCGACTGAAATTCTGCTCCGAGCCGTTCAATCACCAGCAAGTTTCGACCATTGACAATCATCGCTGTTGCCTCGAGGTGGGACTCGGCATCTGAACGAGTCCCCTCACTCCACGCTCCGGATTTCAATCGTGTTTCAGTCCGTTGATCCCAGAAACACTCTGCATCGATAAGAAAGTTCTCCAGAAACGGAACGATCTTTCCCGGCTGCACTGTATCCAGCCTGCTCCCCACATCTGGATACAGCTGTTGAAGCCAGCGCGGCGTCTCGTTCAATATTCGAAACGATCCTGCGTTGCGCTGGCGCTCCATCACCACGAGATCCATGGCGGTCATGAGGTTTGCTAAAACGGAATCATCTATTGCGTGTTGGCGTCGCATTCCAGCATGTCCGCTGCGAGGGTTAGAAAGGCATCCTCAATAGCTTCCCCAGTTTTTGCGCTAGTCTCAATGACTCTCCAGCCGTTCTGCCTACAGGTTTCAAGGTCGTTGCGATCGATCTCCCTCTCATTGACCAAATCACACTTATTGATGAGGAGTGCAAAGGGTGTTTTCCCTAGCGTCTCCTCAGTGAATTTCTGCAGTGCAACGGCCTTGGTCAGTGTCTCAGCTCTGGTTCCATCCGCGACCAACAAGTAGCCAGCGGCACCTCGGAGATACGAGGCCCTGATCTTTTGAAACTCATCCTCTCCGTACAAATCCCAGAGAATCATTGACATGTCACAATCCCTCACGTGTATGAGTTTCTTGTCGATCTTCACGCCGATAGTCGTGTGATACTTCTCTGAAAAGAGACTGGTCACGAACCGCTCAACTAAGCTTGTCTTTCCTACCGCGAACGCACCGATCATGCAGATCTTTTTCTGAATCATGGTGTTAACGGTTTTCTATGGAAGAACATCCGTGATACGAAGATTAAAGGACACTCGTCGATTGGATGCAGGATCGCGGTCAGAAGAACCGTCACTCCGTGTCATCTGTGTTCCGATGCCGCGTGCTGTCATCGTGACATGAGCGAGCGTTGGCGAATCCACTTTGGCCAAGAGACGGGCTGCACGTCGCTGACTGATCGCGAGATTCACTGTCTCGGATCCAATCTCGTCAGCGTGCCCAATGATGTCAATGTGAACGTGTTTGCCAGCTCTTTGTGCAGAGGTATCCATTTTTTTGATGGTTTCTGATGTCAGTTCCAGCTGCTCCTTTAGTGCTTCGGAAATGGCGCTCGATCCTCGCGGGTACTGGAAATACAGGTGTTCTATCTTCATTTTGTATGCCTCAAGCTCTCTCACATCCGTATCGAGAACATCATCATCGTGATAGTGATCGATCCCGGGGAGGGTTCGAGCCAATTGCCCGGCTTCGACGACCCATCGGTGGGGGGCAGCACCGCGTGCACGGAGGATGGCGTGTTCCATGCTGAGGGTGACGGTGGCTGGGGGCTTCAGTGCACGTCTGGCTCTCGCCAGTTGAAACTCTGTCGTCAGGGCATAGTATGGTTCCCACACGCTTGCGACTGTCTCAGGGGCAATAACAGTCTGGGTTGCAAGGATTGCCTCCGGGTCTTCGGCCATAGGGTCGCGAAGTCCAACGACGATATATTTGCCATCCCGTCGCTCGGTCGATGTCACCACGATTCCAGGCTGAGCCTGTAGTGTGGCGATGTAATCTGTCCAACGGAGATGCTCACGGATAGCCGAAAACGTCCACAGCCCGAACGCGACAATTATTGTTGCTCCCATCATCCATAATAGCGGGGAGGTTTTCCGCTTCTTGACGTCCTGATATTGGCGTTGAAGACAGTCCTCCAGGCTTGGTCGTACCGCCTCAAAGGGAGTCGAGTCTCCTTCAAACAACACAAGCAGATCCGCGTGCTCCGCATGAATAGTGTCGAGGACATCAAGTAACATGGGCCTCAATGCCTCTGGGGGTGTTCCCCTGATCACGGTCGCCAACAGCGCCTGCGATCCCTGTTCTATCCACACCGTCATGCCTCCAACCTGCAACGTACTCAAGCCGTCACCCTGTTGTGTTCCGAATGAGTCTTGAACAAAGTCCTGGATTGCCGTGAGCATGCTCGATACCAGATCTTCGTGTTCAATCGTGACAACTCCGTCATTCACGTGCTGAAGCAGTAATCCCGTTTTTTTATGAATGAGAAACACATGTTCAACGCGGTACACCAATGAATGAAGAAGGACGATTTCGGCAAACGGCTTTCCTGTCCGTAGTGCCTCGAGTCTCCATCCGAGTCCCTTGACCGAAAAGCTGTGTTCGATGGCCTGATTCAGCGACTGAATCATCCCTTGAATCGTCACCAAGATAGATTTCCGAATCGCTGGCCCCATCAACGGGGAAATGGCGTCGACGAGCATTTGCGGTGACTTCTGAACAGAAGTATGAATTGCCTCTTCAACGATAGGCGTGAGCGCGGTGGTCAATTGTGTATCACGCGTCGACCGGATGCGCACGGCATCCGGCAACACCTCGCTTATGTCTCGCGCATGAAGCTGTGGGTCATCGAGGCGTTCTTTAATTTCGGTGAGTCGGGTTGTTTCCGGGGCGAAGAGTAGATGACGCAGTTCGGTGAGGCCGTCTTCGCCGTTGGCAGGAGTTTCAGGCGTTGTGCGTCTGGAATGGTCCTTGAATGAAGGATCATCCATTCTTGATGGTTTTCTCATTCAGAGGAGAAATAAAATGAGTCAATTCACGTCACAGCCTAGCAGCGCAACGGTACGACGGTCTCCAGTAGGGTACGCAAGGGCTGATGTCATCACGGGGCGATGGACATTCGCGTTCTCACTCTGGATTGGGAATCTTGAACTCGTTCGTGAGGCGCATACTGACTTCCATAAATAGCTCCGCAAGCGCGGCGCGGTCAGGTTTTTCCGTTCGAAGTTCTTGGATGGCTTCGTCAAATGTGGAAGAAAGATCCTCGCGCGTTTTGCGGATCTCATCAGTGAGGAGGTTATTTTGATCGAGAAGCTGGTCACGGAGGGTCCGTTGACCCTTCGTGACCCGATCTTCCAGCTGCGCAGTCTTTTTCTCTACGGTCTTAGCTAAATCTCGTAACTCTTTGGAGACATCTTTCACGGCCTCAGTGCGCTCTGCTTGCTCGGTTTTGAGGCGATCCATCACGGTCTCGGTTTCCTTTTTCATGTATTGTTCGAGCGAGTCAAATCGGTTCTTGACATCGTTTCTCAAGCGTTCTGCTTCCTTCAGCAGTCGTTCTTCAAGTCGCGCAAACCTCTTGTCGGTCTCGCGCGCTTCAGCGCCGAATAGGATATCCCGAATCTTGTCCAGGTTGACGTTGCCGCCTTGATCAGCAGTCAGTTGGGTCTTATCCTTGTCGTCACTCATCATCAGGCCGTCTATCCCTGCGTGTTGTCCGGCTTCTTTCTTGTTCATCGATTTCCTCCCGGATCGTGGGGTTGTTACAGGTGCGGTCGTTCTCGTCTGTTTCCCTCGACTCGTAGGCTTCCGCTTTGGTGTTGTGACCGACTTGGGTTTAGTTTTGTGCCGAGGGGTTTTCATGGGCCGCTACAAAAAGACGAAAAAGGGAATATATGAATCAGTGTCTCCCTCTGTCGTCAAGCCTATGGGGTCTGGAGTGTCCGTCATTCTTCGATATTCTCGCATCAAACCCACCAACAAAGCCAACATCTCCGTTGAGCCGAAAGCGTTGTGACGGTACGTAGGGGATAGAAGCAAGATGATCAGACTATTCAGTTCACTCTGGCACGGCGGTAATCGAGAGCGCCCTGTTCACCTTCGCTTTGTGATTTTTCGCATCCTTCAGTCTGAGCTTCAGCGTGATGTCTTTCATGGTGCTCGTGTCCAACT
>JAJDBL010000108.1 GCA_029261375.1 Nitrospirales bacterium | reverse complement strand
GGGTCACGTTACGCCACACCGTCTCCCGCGTGCCCCGCCACCTGCCAGCGCCAAGGATTTCGCGTGGACCATATATATTCTGAAAACGGGCAGTGATGAACGGAAGACCATGCTGCTTGAAATAATAGTTCCCATACATCTCACCGATAAGCTTCGAAATTGAGTAAGGACTATCGTGGAAGAGCGAGACCGTCGCATCCTCAAGTGTCGCCCTGGCATCGTCAAACGTCTTGTCAGCTACTGCACACCCTGCGCCCGCATAGACAACCCTCTTGAGCGACGTGAACTCTTTGAGCCTATCAAACAGTTTCAAGCTCGTGAGGGTGTTATTGGCATGATCCTCTAGAGGATTTGCGATGGAGGATTGATTGCCGTGATAGCACGCGAGGTGGTAGACAAAATCAAGATCGTGAGGCAACTGACGGAGGACGTTGTCTTCAGTAATTGACCCATAAATAAAGGTGACACGTGGGTCATTCGGGACATTGCTGATATCCGAAGAAAGCAGATTATCGACAATCCAGAGTTTCGCTGCGGGTTCATGGTCCAGCATGTAGTGGCAGAGATTGCTCCCCACAAACCCGGCGCCGCCGACGACAAGGATATGGCTATCCGCGAAAGTTAATTCACTCATTGCGTCCTCTGTTGTTTATGATTTTTGCGTGGACAGATGACTATAGACGTCCGTCACACCGTGCGCGTCATACCAACGAAGTTGGCCATTGATGGTTTCTTCAAAGGACGCCTTTGCTTTCCAACCCAACACCCTCTCGGTCTTGGTAGGATCGAGCACCACAACCGGCACATCGTCGGCACTCGCTGGGACCACTGGCACTTGAGGCGGAGTCATGCCAAGATAGCGCGCCACAGCATCAAACACGTCTTTAATAGAATGCCCCTCTCCAGTAGAACCATTAAAAACACCACACGCCGCGCCATCTTCCATTACGCCGTCTATCAACGCCACAAAATCGCTCATGTCTAAAAAGTCCCTAACGGTATCGCTGCAAAAACAGTCCTGTGCAGCCTTCAACCGTTTATAGAACGTTGGAATCGGGCCGATCGCCAAACGAGGCCCGCAAATATTCGCGAGCCGGAGAGACACGGCCGGCAAACCTGATTGCAACACATAGGCCTCACCAGCAGTTTTCGAAATTCCGTAACTTGTGAAGGGCACGGTCGGGTGTTCCTCCGGAATGGGTATTCGGTCAGGTCTGCCATAACACAGCGCCGTCTGAAAGTTAATGAACCTCTTCGTGCCGTGTAAGAGCGCTGCCTTGGCAACATGTACTGTACCCAACACATTCGTCGCAGTGTCTTCGGCCCAGTCCTCGGGGTTCTTGTAGGCAGCAGCACTATGCACGACATGGGTCGGCTTGAACCTCTCGAAACAATCGTTCACGAGCGCCTGGTCTGCGATGGTTCCCTCCACGACCGTGAGACGCTCGGCTGCTGGAGGGACTGCTCGTTTCCCGGTCACAAAATTATCGATCACAAGAATCTCATGCCCCTGCGGAAGCCAATGCTCAATCAAGTTCGAGCCAAGACACCCCGCTCCCCCCGTGATCACAATACGCATACCCATCGACCTTACTTCCTCTCGTCCAACTTCAGATGCGTATACCCTCCATGCACACCATACTCCTGAAAGTATTCGATCGCGGCGCGTACGGTGTCCTTCATCGACGTAAACTGAATCGGACCAAAATCTTCCAGTGTACGGGAAGGATCGAGAAGGATGGAAAACGCGTCATCAGGTCCAAGGTCACGAATATCCGGCTCTGGGTACTGCGACAATGCCATGGCTTCGACGACTTCGTCGTAGAGGTCTTTAATTGCGACATCGGTCCCAGAGGAGAAGTGGTACGTGCCCTGCCCCACCCCATTGGCAGCCTGCAATACCGCACGCGCGAGATCCTTCACAAAAACAAAGTCTCTCCGCGCTTTCGTGACGAAACAAGGTTTGCCGTCAGACAAGCGTTGATAGAAGATCGGAAGAGGCCCACTGACATTGCGCGGTCCTACGACATTGGCCAAACGGAACGTCACAAAATCAATCCCAGAAATTTCAAGGAAATCCTCGTTGGCGGTCTTGGTGATGGCGTAACTACTATTCGCTGGAAACTTGGGGTGATCCAGCCGGATGGGCTGTTGCAACGGTTTCACGCCATAACAGAGTGCAGTCTGGAAATAGATGAACCTGCCTACACCATGAACCTTTGCCGCCGAGATGATATTGGCGCCGCCGACGCAATTGGTCAGCGTATCGTTGTACCAATCGTTGGGGTCTTTATATGATGCTGCCGTATGGACAATCACATCCGGAAGGAAATCAGCCACCAACGAATCTACGAGTTCTTTATTCGCGATGCTATCTATCACGACCCGCAGCTTGGGATCATCGCCCAGATGTTCCCGACGACCGGTAGCAAGGTTGTCGATAACAAGGACTTCATCGCCCCGTGTCAACATCAATTCTGCAATATGCGAGCCGATCTGGCCACAGCCACCAGTAATAAGCACTTTCATCGTGTTTTCCTCACAAACGTTTTCTAAAAGAGTAACAAGCATCAATACCGGCCACCGCCCCTTGATAAAGGGGAATCCCACGATGATCAAAGGTCAATCCCGTCAAAAATGCACGATGTTCGGCGGGAAGACGCTGGTCTTGTAGGGCCTCATATCGGAGATCAAGGCATTTCATCTCCGTGAGCGAGACGGCCGCACCTTTAAAAACGCCGTCAAACCCAAAGTTTTGCATCACACTCAGAAACTCATCCGGCCTGTAACAGTGTGAAATCGGGCACTGTTCCCCATCTGTCGTTCGCCGAAATGCATCTTTAAGAGGAACGTCTCGGTAGATTCCTTTCTTCAATTGGTGCACCCATGCCACATAAAGGTGAAGCCATAGGCTCTGGTAGTTATAGACCATGACAGAGACCTGACCATCGGGTTTCAAGATCCGACGGAATTCCTTGAGCACAGCACTAAGATTGGCACAGTGATGAAGCACTCCCGAGCTATGGATCAAGTCTACAGACTCTGAGGGAACAGGAATCGTATTACTGACTTCATCAATGTGAAGAAACTCAGCTTCCTTACCATGAATCGCCAGCCGTTCTTGGGCTTTTGCGAGGGCTGTCTTCGAGACATCTGCGGCAATCAATTTTTGAAGGGACGAATACACGGAGAACCCCACGACGTCATTTCCAGGCCCACATCCATAGTCTAGGACAACCTTTCCCTCCTGGCCGCTCACAGGCATTAGTTCGATATAGCCAGGGTACTGCGTATTCCGCCAATGAAAGTGCTCGATTGACTCTTCTGCCGACCGAAAGGTGTCATGTGCCACCATATTAACTGTCCAATAGGCGGCTGAGCCTTTCCGCGACGCCATCACGCGCCGGAGACGCCCAAAGCCGGCTCTAAACACAGACGCCATCAGTGCTCCGCTCATGCGTCTTCCCCTGTGAGCGCGTTGCGCCACTCATGCGCGCGGTCATGGAAGACCTGATGCCACAATTCGAGACTCAGTAACGCCCAGGTCTTCCGCGAAAAACGGGCCTCCCGACCCAGGTTGTCGAGTGCAACCGTCGCGTTGATGTAGGGACGATGCTTTTCGGCCATCCCCTGGAAAATCTCCTGCACAAAACAATGTAAGGGTCCAGCGAACCACTCTTTGAGCGGAACCGGGAAGCCCATCTTATCGCGTCGATTAACAATTTCCACCGGGAGGTCATCGGCAAACACACTCTTGATTAAATGCTTCATAGAGCCATTCTTGAACTTCACATCGGCCGGCACGGTTGCCGCAAACTCCACGAGCGGATGATCAAGCAGAGGAACACGACTCTCTAAACCATGCGCCATGCTCATGCGGTCTTCTACCTGTAGCAAGGCTGGAAGGAGACATTTGAAATCGAAGTGGGTCATCTTGTCGAAATAGGCCTCCTTCTTCACATTCGCAGGGTTATTAAATATCGTGGCAAAATCTTCAAACACCTGCCGCCGATCCAGAGCCTCCCAGTCGACCTCACCGTTCATATCCGTGGAACGGTCCACCAGGCGGAAGTATCGCTGATCCATCGGATCGAAGAGGCCCTCTCGCCAAAATTCTTTGATCAGGGGTTTGTATTCACGCAAGAGCCCAAGATTCGGCACGATTGACTCGATCGTGACCACATAGTTGCCGTTGTGATAATTCCCCTCGATCGCTGCCTTGACACACTGCTCGAAGTACGCCACCACATAGCGTGCATATCCGCCAAAAATTTCATCGCCGCCTTGACCACCCAACACAACCTTGAGATGCGTGCTGGCCAACTTAGAGACCATAAACTGCGGGAAAGAGCCGGGTCCTGCTACCGGGAAATCCAAATAATAGATCACATCCCGAATATGATTCCGGAAGTCTTCCGCGGTGATATCCATCACGTGCAGTTGCCCTCCACTACGCTCCACAGCTGTACGTGCGTAGGAACTCTCGTCGTAGCCGGGATAATCCGTGAATCGGCCGTGGAACGCTAACGGACATGCATTTTGAGTCCGGTTTGACAAGGTATGTATCAGGCTGGAATCGATGCCGCCGGACACGTAACTTCCCACCGGCACATCACTACGCATATGAAGAGATAACGAATCATCCACGAGTTCCCGCAGGCGTTGACTGAAGTGAGCTGAGCTGTGATCAAAGTCGATCTCATAGCGCACATCCCAATAACGCCACACCCTCACCTCGCCACCCTCGACCGACAACGCATGGGCCGGGAGAAGCTGATGTATGCCCTCAAACAAGGTTTTGTCCCCGATGGTGTACTGGAATGTGAGGTACTCTGCTAAGGCATGCTGGTTCGTCGAGATCTCAGGAAGAAATGGCAGCAGCGCCTTTGCCTCGGACGCAAAGTAAAGCGCCTGATCCACGATGGCATGATAAAACGGTTTAATACCGAAGCGATCACGGGCACAAAACAATCTCTGACGGCGCTCGTCCCAAATCGCGAACGCAAACATTCCCCTGAGGTGGTCGACGCAGGCATCTCCATATTTCTCGTAAGCCGCGAGAATACATTCGGTGTCAGAATGACTGGTAAAGCTCCATGAGGAGCTGAGGGCCTGTCGCAACTCCCGGTAGTTATAGATCTCACCATTGTGGACAATGACTGTCCCATTCTTCGCGACCATCGGTTGGCTGGCAGCTGTCGAGAGATCGATAATTGACAGCCGCCTATGAACAAAGCCTGCACCCTTATTCTTTCGCTGCCACTCTCCCACGCCATCTGGGCCCCGATGGGCAATAAGGCGACTCATTGCGCGAAGGGACGCGGCGAGCTTCTCTATGGGAGCTCGGGTTGTGTGCGCGATACCAGCGATTCCACACATACCGTACCTACCCTAGACTCTTTCCATATAGTTCAACCGACACAGGAGCTCTCTAACCAGTGCCTTCCCCGGCCACTTCCTACGCAGCAAACGCTTTGCACTGACCAGCAACATACGAGAGGATTCATCTCTTCGAAGGGCTTGTTCAATCACGAACCCGTCTGCCGAAGAAGTCTTTGAGGCTACTCCAAGCGTCGTGAGATAACCGTCGAACGCTCGGATGAACTTTTCGTAACTATACCTACCGGATGCAATAAGATCGTCATACGCGTTCTCTGTCATTCGTCGCACAAGATCCTGATCTCGTAGCATACGGATTACGTTGTCAAAGTTTGAAAAATCTTTTTTCAATGGGATGTAATGTACCATTGGCTGCAGGATCCCTTGATAGTCCCCCTCATACAACACCTGACACACGCGAAACGCCGCCGCTTCAAATACTCTCGGGCTGATCGTTCGATACGGAATCACATTCTCCCACGGCAAAAGAAGACGTTCATGCACGTCTGCGAAACTAGCCTGCGGTCTCACAGCAAGCATACGTTCAACTGCGGGGCGAGCTACATTGTCGATATCAAACACTGAGGC
>JAJDBL010000107.1 GCA_029261375.1 Nitrospirales bacterium | reverse complement strand
GCCTCATAAAAGCCATGGACACGTTATTCCGCAATCCCAGGCGATAGGCATGAGGTGAGTTCTGTCACTTTCTTTCGGTGACAGGGGGCATAGGGGCCAATGCTGGACATCGTTACGATAAGCTGGCATGCTGATGTGTATTGGCCGCTATTTGCGGGCGGACACGACCAAGACAAGTTTCTATCATGCGTAGTCCTCGCATATAATGATTGCTGGTGACGCAGAGGGCGTAAGCCTATGAAAGTTCGTGCGGCGATGATCCGGAATATTCCACTTTTCTCGGAATTGACAGATGAGGAACTCGATCTTATCACGACCTCTGCCCGCCAGGTCTCGTATCCTAAAGGCAATATTGTGTTTTACGAAGGGGATCCTGGCGAGTTTCTGTTAGTCGTCCTTTCCGGCAAAATAAAGGTCGTACTGCTTGGCGAGAGTGGGCAGGAAATTAATCTTGCCACTCTCGGGGAGGGCAGTTTTGTTGGGGAGATGTCCCTCTTGGATGGCGCACCGCGGTCGGCAACGGTTGTCACGCTTGATAAAACGACGCTTCTCCAGGTCCCGCGGGAACAGTTTCTCGAGTTGATTTGGAACCATCAGGGGATGGCCATGAAGATCCTCCTCTCGCATATGTCCAAAAGAATTCGCGAAGCTGACGAGTACATCCGTACCCTCTCGATGTTTGATGTGTACGGGCGCACCGTCCGCTGCTTAATTCGCTTGGCCCAGCAGCAGGGGATTCGTAATGACGACCGTATCGTAATCAGCGGTCGACCATCCCATAAAGAGCTCGCCAGTATGATCAACTGCTCACGCGAAAGCGTGACCCGCGCGATCACTGTGCTGCAAGAAAACGGATACGTGTCCACGACCAAAACGGATATCATCCTCGAGCGACGAGCGCTCGAACACTATTGGTATCTTGGGTAGCAGTGTCCTCTTATTCGGCCCGCAAACTTTCCTCAAACCAAACCCATCACAAAAAAGCACAATCGTTGGATTGTCTTTGAGTCACTACGCTCGCGAACTGTTTTTTTAATATGAAGTTGGTGGGCCCACCCGGGCTCGAACCGGGGACCAGCGGATTATGAGTCCGCCGCTCTGACCAACTGAGCTATGGGCCCACGCAGGATGGTCACAAACGGTTATCCAAAAAGACCAGAGGAAGTGAGGACTTTGAGGTGTGGAGAACGTACGTAGTAGGAGTCCGATCGACGATAACGAAGCTGGTGATCTTTGTGAGTATCCTGAGGATTATACGAAATTTTTGAGTCCCTTGCTCCGGCTCGGGTGGCGTAACTTTCGCAGGGCCTTGGCTTCGATTTGGCGGATACGCTCCCTCGTGACCTCAAAGTCTTGTCCAACCTCCTCCAGGGTATGATCTGTGCTTTCCCCTATCCCAAAACGCTTCCGAAGGACTTTTTCTTCGCGAGGGGTCAATGCGCTGAGAGAATGGCTAATTTGCCGCTGAAGATCAAAACGCACCGCAGCGTCTAGAGGGGACACTGCCTTCTTGTCCTCGATGAAATCCCCAAGATGACTGTCTTCTTCCTCGCCGATTGGGGTTTCAAGTGAGATTGGTTCTTTTGCGATCCTAAGAATATTTCGAACCTTCTCCAGTGGAAGGTCCATTTTTTCGCCAATCTCTTCTGGAAGAGGCTCTCGGCCAAGCTGCTGGACAAGCTGGCGAGACATGCGAATGAGCTTGTTGATGGTTTCGATCATGTGTACAGGAATGCGTATCGTTCGTGCCTGGTCGGCAATCGCTCTGGTAATGGCTTGGCGTATCCACCATGTGGCGTAGGTGCTAAATTTATATCCACGCTGATATTCAAACTTATCCACGGCCTTCATGAGGCCAATATTGCCCTCTTGAATAAGATCGAGAAATTGTAGGCCACGGTTTGTGTACTTCTTGGCGATACTGACGACGAGTCGAAGGTTGGCTTCGACGAGTTCTCCCTTGCCTTGTTTGACCCTCGCGTCTGCTTGTCTGATCGACCAGCCGGTATCTTTCAGGTCCTCAGCCGAGAGGAGTGACTCCTCGATCGTAGCTTCTCGTATTTCCAGTGCGTGTTGGTATGCGATCGAGATTCGGTTCAGCGCATCCTCAGGAAGACGGCATCGTTTCCCGACCTCCGAGCGACTCTTAGGTCCCTTAAGTATCTTCGGCAACAATCGCTGCGCTTCCTTGTCAGGTACCCCGAGCTGCGTCTGGCAGCGGTATGCTTCACGATCCGCAGCCTCTAACTGTTTTGACAGATTGGAGACTCTCTGTACCATATCCTCACGGACGACCGCTCGGAGGTTCATCTCAGAGACGATCTGCGAGACCTGCTCCGCGATGGCATCGATTTTTTCTTTGATTTGTGGTTTTCGCGCAGGGGTCTTTTCTAACGCTTTGTGCTGTGTTTTCAGGCGAGTGAACAGTTTCTTAATGTCCAGTGTTTTTTCAATCGTCCGTTGTGTCAGCTCCAGATCATCCTGTTCTGTAACTTCTTCGCCAAACTCGTTAAGTTTTGCGGGGATGATCTCTCGAAGGGTTAACGCGCCGGACTTGAGCCCATCGCCAAACGCGATCAACGTTCTGAGGGTGATCGTCATCCCGAACACGATGGTTGAGATATCCTTCTGTCCCTGCTCGATACGTTTGGCGATGCTTACCTCTC
>JAJDBL010000106.1 GCA_029261375.1 Nitrospirales bacterium | reverse complement strand
GTGGATTTGGCGGCGGCGGTGGCCGTGGCGGTGGCGGCGGTGGCCGTAAAGAACGCTGGTAACGACCTAGCTTAGTGACGATCTGGGCGCTTCAGGCTACCATTGCGGTCGTCTGAAGCGCCCCTTTTGTTTCCACCGTCTTGCTTACACACGGCGGCAACCTGGTCTGCCCTGACGTGGGAAGGTCGCTTACATGACTATGACTTTTTGAGTGGCCGTTTGACGAGTTTTTCAATACTCGAGACTTTAGATTCCAGCCTGCCTTTCTTTCCCTTTCGATAGTCGATTTTCATGCTCACGGATATCCGTGAGCAGTCTTTCTTCATTCTTTCCAAACATTGAGTGACAACATCCATGACTTCATCCCATTCCCCTTCTAAGACTGTGCCCATGGGGTTGAGTCGGTAATCAATCCCGCTTTTGTCGACGATGTCTAGCGACCGTGCCACGTACTTGCTGACGCTCTCTCCTTTTTGCAACGGACTCATGGAAAACTCACACAGTACCATCTTGACCTCCATTCATTCTCGAGATTCTTAGTGTGTCTCTACCTCGCGACGACCGTCGCATGTGTCGTGTACTGGGTACCTACTCGCGTAAACATAATCTGAATACGATCACCGGGCTGCAGCGTTGACAGTGCTGTTGAAAAGTCTCGTAAGTCATGGATTGCCGTGGTCTCCAGTTGGACGATGATGTCCGCCGTTTTCAGTCCAGCCTGTTCTGCTGGTGATCCAGGCGTCACACCACTGATCCTGACTCCGGTATCTTGGTATGTAAAGTCTGGGATCGTACCGAGGCTCACGGTTCTCGTTGATCTTGGTGGGGAGTGTGGCGATGAAGGCTTGGATTGTGATGATGTGAGGGTGGAGTGCAGTGGGTTTGGTCGATCCGCCAGATATTCAATCGCTTCCTTGACGACTGTTGCGACTTGTACCAAACCGGCGGAATCTATTTTATCGACGGTATCGGTCGGCCGGTGATAGTCGAGGTGCGGGCCAGTAAAAAATTGCACAGCGGGCACCCCGTGATCCAGAAAACTCTTCTGGTCGCTTGATCCGAAGTCTTCCGCTACGGACGTGATGGGCACTCCGGTGACATATCCAGCGCCCATAAAAATATGAATCCATTCGCGTGCGGAACTCGTGCCGAGGACGAGGAGCTTACCGTGCTCCAGGCGTCCGACGGTATCGAGATTTAGCATGCCCCTTGCCTTATCAGCGGGAAAACGTCGTTCGTGAGCTACGTAATGACGCGACCCACGAAGCCCATCTTCCTCTCCGCTAAATGCAGCAAACATGACTGTGCGTTCAGGCTTGAAGTTCTTTCCAAGGATGCGTGCCAATTCCAGGAGCACCGCGACTCCACTGGCATTGTCATCAGCACCATGGTGGATTTTCCCTTCGTCCCCGACGTGAACATCTGGCCAGCCAAAGCCGAGATGGTCATAGTGTGCTCCGACGACCACGCTCTGGCCCGCAAATGCTGGATTCGTTCCAGGAATCACTCCGAGGACGTTGTGCATGACGACATCCTTCCGATCATCGCTTAGGTCTTCTTTCCAGGTTTGGAGAAAAGGATCTTTTGCATCGCCAGCTGAAGTCAGTCCAGCGTCACGGAACGCGTCCGAGATGAATGTTGTGACGTGCTCCAGTTCCGATGTGCCTAGCCCTCGTCCTTGTCGGTCCTTGTCTGCAAGCCATGTAATGGTGTCGAGCATTCGCTCAGGAGAAAACAATTCTGGGAGGGTGGCTAACGCGTGTCGAGGCGCTAGCCGCAATGTTGGACGTTCAGCAACGAGTCCCTCATGTATTGTGACAGCGATGGAAAGCGGTGAATTGATCGTCGGCCATTGGCCTTTGAGGGTATTCGTGGGCTCTGCTCCCGCGAAGCCAAGGTAGCTGTACTTTCCGTAATGCGGCAACTTACGTCCGAGGCCTGGAAGTGCTGCAACGTTTTCAGTCCCTACCCATGTCAGGGCGAGATCCTGATTGTGTGTGCGCCGCGCGCTAAGGACGATGGAATGCGTCTCTTTGGTGAGATTCGTTGTGCCAATCTGAACACCGTTTTTCGTGATCGACACATCGTACTCTGCTAGGGCGGTGATGATGTGTTGATGAAAGCGATTTTTCCATCCAAAGACCCAAACCGCGTGGTCGTGTGGCAAGTTCTGCACGACGTTGTCCATTCGAATGTCGACTGCACTGGGTTGTGATGCCTTCCACTCCTCTGCAAGCTTGCGATACCCCTGCAGCATCACCGCGTCCGCCTGGCTGGGCAAGAGGATCATGACCTTGTTGGCGCCGAAGGCTTGAGTTAATGCGGGTGGAGTTTCAGTGCGATGTAGCCGTCGGAATATATCGAATTCTGGATCGACATCTACACGCAACGGTTGAAAGGGAACTCGAACATCGAGGGTATGAACGCGAGACGTCATTGACTCCATCTGTTGGTGAGTGGCCTTCTCGTTCTTTCCAGAAATTGCGATGGGGATGTTCAATGCGTAGGTGGGCCCCGGCTGAGTTTGTTCCAGGGTTGCAGTGAGCCGGTATGTGGCACCGTCGTATGTCGTCTGCGAATCGCTTATACGAAGGGAGGGCGCTCCGGGTCGTGTGACCCATTGTGCGAATTCGGTGGTGAGATCGATTCCCGAGAGTTGTTCAAAAGCCTTTTGCAGATCTCCGAACGTCGCATGGCGAAATGTGTTCTCGCGATAGAAGGATCGTAGCGCGTTGACGAACGTTTCGTCTCCAAGTTGTAGGCGAAGCATGTGAAAGAACATCAGCGTCTTGCCGTATCCAATGGCTTGGGTGACAGCGCTATGACGGGATCGAAACTCGGTGAGAGGGATGTCCTTCGCCTCCGCGACGTAGTCTGCATACTGCTGCAACGTTGTTCGTCGGTAATCGACGGCCATCCCCCGTTGTTCCTTAATCAAGTGATCCGCCAGATACGCCGTTAGCCCCTCACTCCAATTGCCGGATTCGAAGTCCACGTAGGTGCCACGGCCCCACCAGTTGTGGAGAATTTCGTGCGGATAGGATGAGTGACGTATGAACGGAAATCTGATGATTTTTGGCCCGAGAAGGGTGAATGATGGCATCCCGTATCCGGTTTCCCAGAAGTTCTCCACAAGCGCGAACTTTGGATACAAATAAGGCCCGAGAAGCGCACTGTACATGTCGAGA
>JAJDBL010000105.1 GCA_029261375.1 Nitrospirales bacterium | reverse complement strand
CATCCATTCAAGCAATCTGAACAATGTTGATCCGCTCTTTGTGGATCTGACCAACGACGACTTCCATCTCCAGGTCGCTTCCCCGGTTATCAACGTCGGCAGCAACACGGCCCCAGACTTGCCAACCATAGATAAAGACGGTAACCCTCGCATCAAAAACGGCACCGTCGATATGGGTGCTTTCGAGTTCTAGTACAGCTCGGCATGTGCATTGCGGTTATGGATACCATGTGATGCGTTACTTCCTACTTAATATTTGGATCTCTTCCTTAGCCATTCTGGGTTTGGTTGTTGTCCCTGCGCCGCCTCCCTATGGCCAATGAATGTTGTCCTAGTCTTCATGCCAGGTGCGCCTCAACTTGCTGTTCTGGGACCAAAGCAGCGGTAAGAATCGCGAGTGACAATCCAACATGCAGCCAACGGTCAGCCTCGTTAATGTGGACGATGCCCAAGAGCATGTCGCTGCTGGTCATGAAGCCGAGAACTGCGACTCCGAAATAGGCTCCGCCAAACACGAGTAGTGTTAGCCGTTCCTTGCCCGGCAGAAACAGTCCCCCCACGAGAATCCCGACGCCGGTGAGGAGATGCACGAGGTTGTGCACCGTGTTTACGCGAAACACGCCATCTGACGACACAATGGGATTCGGAATAAACCCCAATACGCCAGCAGACACAAACGCTGCTCCAAAGATAAGACACATGTTTTTGTAGGTCATCATGAGAACATCTCCTTCTCGATCACGATGTTTTTGACATCGGGTTCTTTTCAAGAACACTTAGGCAGAGCACGCGCTCTTCGTGAGCGCGTGCTCTGGATCACGGCATACGCGGTAGACCTAAGTACTGGATGCCGAGATGGACCCCCGATCTATGGACTCCTCAGTGCCCAACGATCTCAGGCTGGAGAGAGCCGATAATCGCGAGCAACTCCTGTTTCTCCTTGGCAGGTACTTTGAAGGCGTTCAGTGTATCCACCAAATGGTTGGCAACGACGTTGAAGTCTGCTTCGGTAATGCCAAGTCCCGTATGGACGGTTCTCGCCTGTCGGCTGATGACCTTGCATGGTCCACCCGTGGCGCTACACACCAGATTGATATTTTTCTGGATGAATAATTTGCGGGTGTCCGTCCCCATCCCTTTGAAAAACGGTCCGACCTGTGGATCGGCAAAGAGTTTTGGGGCAAAATCATTCACGACCGCTGAGACGGCTTCGTACCCTCCGAGTCGGTCATAGAGTGATTTATCTGTCGCTGCGTGGCCGAGTGCTGGACTACTCAACAACACGCCGACTGCGATCGCTCCGAGGACGACGCGGATCGTTGATAGATATTGTTTACACATGTTCTCCCCCTTTTCTGCCGGCCACCTTGGCCGACAATGATGTTGGTTGAAATCCCTGCATGGCTTATTCCATACAAAGACGCTTTCTCGTGTCATGGCTTGGCGGCCTTGAGCACGGGATAGTATTGGGTAAACACCCAGTCATGTTGGGCAAAGCCCTGGTGGCACAGATTGCAGCTCTCTGTCGGCATCATCTTGGCTTTGGGTTTCATCATGACATTGGGTCGTGGTGGTACAGGGCTGAACGTAAAGTACGCCCAGTTGGCTGGTTCTTTTGCGAATCGCTTAGAATCTTTGACGGTCGCTTCCAAGCCGATAAAGTCACCCATGAAGTAGCCATTCCCACTCGGCGCCTCCTTCGATCCGACGCTAATCAACTCTTTGACAATGATGGTGCCATCTCGAAAGTTGCCTGTTCTCGTATAGTGCTTGTAACTGTCGGGATCGATGTACACACTATGAAACTCAGGAAATGGCGCTTTGCCGTCATTCATATCGTCCGGCGTGAGTGGCGCTCCTACATACACCCACTCCCGATAGCCTTCGGGTTTAATGAGGTTCCCGCTGGCATCAAACTTCGCCCACGACTTCCCTGCTTGGCTGGCTGAGAATGCTAGGCTTGATGTCAGCGAGATTCCTACAACGGTGCCTATGATGCTGGCGACCACAAACATTGAGATGATGCTCCATGAACCTTGCTGTCTCTGGCGTTCCATGTTCCCTCCTTCCGCTTGAAAGTACGTGTTAGACAAACAACGATGTTCCACCCATGTCTCTATGTACGCTGCGCAACTATGGGGGGACTACTCAAATCTCATGCCAAACGGGAGACAGCCGCAGAATGTTGATTTCACTGTGTTTTTCACGAATCGGAGAAAGGGTGTTTACAGCGAGACTTCGTTTGCAGCGAAAGTTCGTTGCAGGCTTAGCGAGAAATCGTCTAAAGTAGCGACCACGTATTGAATGCTTGCCTGTTATGCTATTCAGAGTCGTTCACCTCTGGAGGGAGCGGCCATGCATCGAAATGGAGGGAATCAATGAATCATCAAACCGAGCAATCTCAATCTGAGAAGGCGCGCGTGCCCCTTGGCTTCGGGAATCTCCATGCGTCCGTTGGTGACCACATTGGACATTTCTATCAGGACAGCGAGGAAGAGAAGAATGTCCTGAGCTCATTTATTAGGGCCGGTTTGGAGAACGGGGAGAGGTGTGTGTGCATCATAAGCCCGGACCAAACACGTGAGAAATTGCAGGATGGGCTTTCAGCGTCTGGGATCGATATGGAGGAGGTGATCAGCTCAGACCAACTACTCCTGAGTGAAGGTACCGGTGACTCTCAAGAACTTCGCGCCCTCTTGAAAGAGGAATTTGAGAAAATCCCGGACCAATATCCTTTGTTGCGCTGGGCGGGGAATATGTCATGGGCCCTCAAGAAAGTTCCGACGACTGAAAAACTGATGGAATTTGAAGCGTACTGCAACGTGATCGCGAAGCCGCCCGCGATCTTTCTGTGCCAATACGAACTTCCCGTGTTCTGCGGCACGGTGGTGATGGACGCCATGAAGACCCACCCTCTGTGCATGGTCAGCAACGTTATCCATCAGAATCAGTACTACGAGCAACCGGAGACCTACCTGGAGAACCTGCGTCGTCGCGAGCCCACAGCGCTCGCATGACGAGGAGATCTCCATCCGATGATGGAGACGGATCCTCACAAGGACA
>JAJDBL010000104.1 GCA_029261375.1 Nitrospirales bacterium | reverse complement strand
GGGCACCGAAACCATGCGGGTGACGAACACCTACACGGGAACCTCGGGCGTGAATACCCTCGGCTTGGATAATCTCGATGAGGCTTTCCAAGATGGCGATGGCTTTGATCTGTCGTTTGATCCCAATACCACGGGGGTGGGGCTGTACATCATCAGTTCGGATGAGCTCCTCAAGGGGGATGTCACCTTAACCACTGCGGAAGGGGCAGTGAGCAATACCTTGACGCACACGGTCCTCGGTGATGGTGGGCTGGCGTACTTTCTCGGCTTTACCTCGGCCAATGCCTTCGACATGGCCACGTTAAGTTTTCTCGACGACAGCCAAGCGAACTTCGTCTTCAACCTCGATGACATCACCATCGATGTGGCCGCGGCCCCGGTTCCCGAACCTGCGACGATGATCTTGTTTGGTAGTGGGCTCGTGGGCATGATCGGCTATCAGCGGTTTGCATTGGGGAAAGGGAAGGTCTAGGTCCCTTCTAAAAATGGGGCTACGGATTTTCCGAACGGATACGATCATGAATCACACAAGCACGCACACACATAAGGAGAGCATCATGCAAACACAACAGATCTCTCATTTTCTGATCACGCTCATGCTCACGGGTATTATGCTGGTCCTGTTGGTCAGCACCACCTCTGCTCAACGGCCTTCGCTTGGAGGTCTGCAAACCCAGATTGATGCGAATACGGCAACGGGTTCTGCGAACGCGAGTGACATATCGACAAATGAGTCGGACATCACCCTCAACAGCGATGCCATTTGCGAACTGGCATGTGGGACAGGTATTGATGTCTCGTTCTGCGCGTGTCCTAAAACCGTCTTCGTCACTAGTCAAACCTACAGTGCGAATTTAGGTAACTTAGTGGGGGCGGATGCAAAGTGCCAGGGGTTAGCGGATACTGTCGGCCTTCCGGGGACGTATTTGGCATGGTTATCGAATGGTACAACTGCGGAACAGCCTCGCGATCGCTTTACCCAATCAACAACTCCGTATGTCCGTACGGATGGAGTCGAGGTGGCAGCCGATTGGACGGATTTAATCGACGGTGAAATTGACCATCCGATCTCCATTGATGAACTGGGTAACCCAGCCGGTACGGGATCTCCTGCATGGACGAACACGAATTCTAATGGTAGCCGAGGGTCGATGCATTGCGGCAACTGGCTATCGACAAGCGGAAACGCCGCCATTGGAGGCCCGAACAGGACCACCGGGGAATGGTCGAGAATACTGACGCAAACACGCTCATGTGGTTTACAGGCAAAACTGTATTGCGTCGAGCAATAAGCGGAAGCGGGAACAATAAAGGAATCGGAGCGAGGCACCCCTTGTGGGATGCCTCGCTCTTCCGCATCATGCTGGGTCCCTTGTGCAATGAGCCACACACTCCGGCCAGTGTGGAAGCGGCGTTGACCATTGCAACGACTGGTCCAAAGCACGCCAAGACATTGAACCAAGGACGATGAAACGCATATAGCTTCCTTGAGCCATGGACACAACATAAGGTGAAGCAGAGGGAGTGTGAGACTGAAGATAATGAGGGGCAAAAGCAAGGTCAGTCGCTCCCTACGGACTCGTCCTGTATGATTGGCGTGAACGTAGTCTCATTAAATGTTTTCGGTTCGATTCAGGTAGCGTATGTCGACGAAAGCTGCAAATCCACTGCTCACGAAGTTTGTCAGATACAGCCCTGTCGTGGCTGGTGCTCTCGGCCTTCTCGCATCATTTCTGGTGTGGACACACTGGCAGCTCTCACCGCAGATGTTGAACGCATGGGAAGCGACAACCTACGATTGGCGACTTCAGCTCGATGATTCGGTGTCTGTCAGCCCACATGTTCTGACGATTGGTAGGGATGTGGAGAGTGTACAGCGGTTGGGTGCAGGCGTCTGGGATCGAGCAATCTTTGCCCGCGTCATTGCCGCTCTCGGTGAGGCAGGAGCTACTGTCGTGGCTCCGGATTTCTACTTTTCTGGCCAAAGTCCAACCAATCGTGGCGGGAAGTTGAGCGATGACGCATTGGTTGCGGCTACGAAGTCTGCTGGAGGTGTTGTGTATCCTGTCGTTATATCGATGCGTGATGGGGAGGATACACGTATCCCTCCAAAGCTACATCCCTTTCTATGGGCGGCGGTCGCGAAAACCTTCCCGCCGCTAGTATCGCCGATCGCGTCGCTCAAACACGCGCATATCATGGGAGGGCTATATCCCGACTTAGCGACACACGCGGTTGGCCTCGGGCATATTGCGGCACTCTCTGATGAGGATGGCGTCTATCGTCGTGTGCCTTTGTATGTGAATGTGGGGGATCAAGCGCTGCCTTCGTTTGGCTTGTCGATGGTGACGACGTTTCTGGGTGTGATGCCTGATCGGATTACGGTTCAGCCTGGTAAACGGATTACCCTCCATGATGCCAACTTCCCCGATGGAAAAATTCGCGATGTGTCAGTCCCTATTGATGACCAAGGCCAGTTATTGATCAACTACGCAGGTCAGTGGACCGAGGGTGTCATCCCTTATTTTTCGTTCGTCGACATCTGGGATGCGGTTCAAGAGGGACGACTCGATGAACTTCGCGGTGTCGTTGACGGCAACATCGTCATCTTGCTTCCAGCAGCGATTGATGGTGATAAACGGCAGACGCCGCTTGAGCTGAAGGCCCCCGGTGGATTCATTCATGCCAACCTGGTGAATACCATTCTTACCGGCCAATGGCTTCACGAAGCTTCTCCGTTGGTGTGGGCGACGTCCACGGTTGTTCTTGCAGGATTTGCCGCATGGCTTTTTCTTTTGGCTTCGAGTTGGTTGGGCGTTCTGATCATTATCGTCCTCTTGATTTTTTATGTGGCTGTCGTCTACGTGAGTTTTATCGCGGGTGGAGTCATCCTTCCGGTTCTGGCCCCGTTGTATGCGGCGGTCCTCAGTGCTGGCTTTGTGATCTCGGTGCACAATCGCTTTATTCTTTCCGTCTTTGGGAAGTTTCTTGCGCCTACGATCGTGTCCTCTATCGTTCGATCACGCGATGGATTGGAGTTGGGAGGAAGCAAGCAGAAGATCACGATCTTGATGTCAGACTTGAGAGGCTTCACGTCGATGTGTGCAGGGTTAGATCCTCAACATGTCGTGACACTCCTCAATCGTTATCTCGAGACGATGATCGATATCATTGAGGACCACGGTGGCATAGTAAATGACTTCATGGGGGATGCGATTCTGGTAACCTTTGGCGCTGTACGCTCGCGTCCTGACGATGCCCAACGAGCGGTCGCTTGTGCAGTGTCGATGCAACTCGCGATGGCTGGAGTGAACGAGCGAAATCGACAGGATGGTCTCCCCCCAATTTATATGGGCATTGGGATTAACACGGGAGAGGTCGTGGTTGGAAATATCGGTTCGAGCAAACGGATGAAGTATGACGTGATCGGAAGTCATGTGAACCTGGCATCGAGAATTGAATCCAATACCGTTGCTGGCCAAGTTCTGATTTCGGAGTCTACCAAGCACGACGCAGCGAGCGCCGTGCTCGTCGGCAAGAAGATTGAGGTGCTGGCCAAGGGCTTTACCGATCCCGTGACGATCTATGATGTGTTGGGAGTGGAAGGCGCAGAGACGATCATGCTTCCCAGGAAGGAACAGCAGCTGACCCTGCTCCGTGAACCGGTTCCCCTA
>JAJDBL010000103.1 GCA_029261375.1 Nitrospirales bacterium | reverse complement strand
CTTTTTCCCGCCCCGTTGGGGCCAAGAAACCCAACGACCTGCCCGATGGGAACCGAGAACGACACGCCGGACACAGCCTGAGTGTCTCCAAAGTTCTTATAAAGATTTCTGGCCTCAGCCATCGCCTTCGACATCGTGTGTCCCTATCAATCTGGGAAGTTAGGGTGTGTGCTACAGAAGCATTCTAGGTCATACGTATCGAACGTATCATCAGGGGATCCAACACGATGAAAACCCGCTCGTACCAACGGAAATGATGCTAGCAAAAACGCTTCTTTACGGTCAAGATCTTGGCAACCCCACGTCCCATTATTTCGTCAAAAATACCGTCAGTGTCCCCCGATGTTCGGAGCCTCACCGGCCATTAGTCGCGTGAACGTTGAGGAAAATAGATCGAGATTTTATTGACACGGATTCAATTTGCTCAAGTTTTTTGTGTAGGTGCCGATAGGATCTCTATGACAAGTTCACACACCTTAGAAGTCGTTCTCGCATGATGACGGGAAGTCAGGCCAGTCTTATGAAGTCTATTACCGCAGAGAGACTCACCGTCGGCTTATTCATCCACTTAGATCATTCCTGGCGTGAACACCCGTTCATTCGAAGCTCGTTCCAGATCAGCTCTCCAAAAGACATCTCACAGATCGAGGAACATGGCCTGACAAAAATCACCTACGATCCTGAAAAATCGACACCCGAGTCGCTTCGGTCGCTCGAAGGCCCCGTCGAAGCAAAATCAAACGATCTCTCTATTGCAGAGACCTCTCCTATAGAAGAAGCATGCGCGAACACCGAAGAGTCTGTCTCTGTGAACGAAGCACCGGAGCCTGATCAACTGTTTAGCGAGACCAGCGATACTCCACCGCTCATTACCCCGGTCATGCGGCGAGAAGCAATCCAGAAAGCAAAACGTGCATACAATCAAGCGATGTTACGTGGGAGAGCCATGCACAATGTCATGGCTGAGGACCCAGAACGCGGCGTCGCGATTGCAACAGATATGGTCACTGCGATGCTGGACGATGCGCAAGGGGAAACAGCGGCTATCTCCCTCGCCAACACTACCACTCCAAGCAACCCAATAGATGAAGCATTGATGCATAGTCTCAATGTCACTGCAGTATCTATGGTCTTGGGCAGGGAACTTGGGTTGAGCCAAGACGATGTCTCTGCAATGGGTCTGGGCGCCGTGCTTCTTAGCCTGGGATCCGAAGTCGCGGAAACCATTCCAACACTCTCTGGCGCCACAAACGAAGTCATCAGGCGGTGCGGGGAAAAGCCCGGAGGCTCTCCGGACGTGAACGACTCAGAGGATGATCGCGGCATCGCATCCCAGATCGTCTCGGTTGTCCAGTCATACGATCAGATGACAAATAACGGCACTCAGGATGGGCCAACACCCACAGAAGCGTTGTCGACACTCTTTAAACAGAATACAGGTGGGCGCTCGGCAGAGATTGTCACTGCACTTATTTGCAGCATGACCATTTACCCCCCAGGATCGTTTGTCAAACTCACCGACGGCTCTATCGCGATGGTCATTAGCCCAAACCCAGACAACCGAATGAAGCCGGTGGTATTACGTCATGACGCAAACATACCAGCTGATAAGGCGACGTTTTTGGATCTCCTTCAAGAAGAAGGCGTTGCAATTCAAGAGCATATCTCTCGGAAATCACTGAATCCTGAAGTCCTCGACTATCTGAACCCCGGTACATCGAAAGCGTACTACCTCACGCCAGCTGCCTAGCCATTTTTCACCTTCGTTACGTTTCCTTTGTGCATACGCGTTCCTGGAGAGCTTCCACAGGAGCATTTCCGATAGCACCTCGCTGCATGGGCCCTACACTCCTTATTCATTGACATTCTTCGATATTCAGGATAAGCATCATGATGGTTTCCACCACGGTGACCCGATTATCCTTCCTTAACGGAGAAATAGTGCTTCGATATCGCGAAGACTGGCGAACAGTCGGGTACATTTGTGTGACGACGCTGCTCCTCATCACACAATGGAACCTCTCGGAGTTTCAGCCGTTGCTCTATGTCTGGGCACTCTTCATGTCCGTGTCCGTGGCTGTGATCGCCCATAACCACAATCACGTCACGATCTGGACCAAAAAGCCCCTCAATCTGCTAACAGATTATTGGTTGACGATTTTTTACGGTTTTCCTGCCTTCGGCTGGATCCCAACACACAATATGAATCACCACAAATATAACAACCGGAAAGGCGATTACACCCTGACCTATCGCTACACCGAGCGCAACAATCTGTTGACCCTCCTGAGCTACCCCTCCATCAGCGGCTATCATCAGCAACGTCCCGTCCGTGACTACCTGAAACACTTGTGGAGTAACAAACGCCAGAACTTCTGGTTCTGCATTTCACAGTACACGGTATTAGGAACGTTCATTCTTGTGGCACTGTGGTTGGACTGGAAGAAGGCCTTGCTCTTCGTCATCATTCCTCAGCAGATGAGCTTGTTTGCAATTCTCATCTTCAACTACATCCAGCACGTCCACGCCGACGAAGAATCCGAATATAATCACTCACGCAATATCGTGGGGCCTTGGTTGAACGCACTGCTCTTTAATAATGGGTTTCACACCATCCATCACCACATTCCAGGCCTCCACTGGAGCAAGACACCAGAAGCGCACGAACAGATTGCCCACCACATCGACCCGGTCCTCAATGAACGGAGCTTTTGGGGAGTCATTGGGAGAATCTACATCCTTGGCATACTCATTCCGCACTTCAGGTCGATATCAATGCGCATGCGCCGAATGCATGCGGTTCCCACCTAAATCATTCTTTCTAAGCGACCAACCTCTGACACACACAGAGTCTCGGCCAATCTAAAACTGTGCGATTGACACACCGTGACCTCTTTGCTAGTTTCCCGCTCATTCGAAACATCCCTCTAAGAGGTATCGCCCCAATGAAAACAACGCTAGCCATCGCACTGACCGCTTCCGCCCTGCTCCTGGCAGCCTGTGCGGAGAAATCAGGGGACCAGGACACCCAGAGCACAGCAGCCAACACTGAAACCAACGTTTCGGGCCTGGACACCTTCGAACAGCGTTTCAGCTATGCGCTGGGCACGGACCTTGGCAACCAGTTTAAGCGCGGCGAACTCGCCATCGACGTTGACGCGTTGGCCCTAGCGTTACGTGACGTACAAGCGGGCAACGCGCTGCAAATGACTGACGAAGATATGCGCTCCACGATGCAGGCCGCTCAGGAAAAGCAGCAGGCGAAACAGCAGGCGGACAAAGCAACCCAAGCCGAAGCGAATAAAACGGAAGGAGATGCGTTTCTAACCGCCAACGCCGCGAAAGATGGCGTGGTCACTCTTGACAGCGGGTTGCAATACAAAGTCCTCACGGAAGGGACGGGGGCCAAACCCCAATCATCTGCCACAGTATCAGTTCACTATCGTGGTACGTTAATTGACGGAACGGAATTTGACAGTTCCCACAGCCGAGGCAAGCCGGCGTCCTTCCCTGTCACAGGGGTTATTCCCGGCTGGACCGAGGCCCTGCAGCTGATGAAAGAGGGTGCCAAATGGGAGCTGTATATTCCCTCAAATCTGGCATATGGCGTAACTGGGACGCCCGGCGCAATTGGGCCCAACGCCACGTTGGTATTCGAGGTCGAATTGCTAAGCGCCAGTGTCAGCAACTAAGCAACACCTCCCCCTCTTACACATTTGCCAGGCAGTATCGAATGACCTCTCGGCACATTAGGCATCACGCTTCTCCCACAACTCTTCGGCGACGGTCCGCGACTCATTGGATCATCTTGCGGATGACCATCTGCCCCCGAGGCTGATGGCCAGCACACGACTCCATTGATCTACACCCTGAAACTACGATCTGGATAAACCTCGGCAGAGACGGCGCGGTCGCTAACGAAGCTGTGTCCTAAACGGACAGCCGAGATCCTTCACATTGCTCAGGATGACTGGGGGGTAGGGAAGCGAGGCTTACAAACAGGAACTTAGAAACATGATCTCAATGGAAATGATGGTGGAGGGTATGGGAGTCGAACCCACGACCTCCAGAGTGCGATTCTGGCGCTCTCCCAACTGAGCTAACCCCCCACACCATCTCTCTCTCGTTCATGACGCGTCGGCAATTTTTACTCGGCGACCTTCTATCGTCAGCCGCCCTTCACTATACAGCTGAATTGCTCTCGGATAAAGTGTGTGTTCTTGTTCTAGAATTCTTGCCGCCAGTGTTTCTTCGGTGTCGTCCTCTTCCACGGGAACGGCAGCCTGCAGTATGACCGGTCCTGCATCGACTTCTTCTTCGACGAAATGAACGCTACACCCCACGACCTTCGCGCCATATTCTAGCGCCTGTCGCTGCGCTGACAAGCCTGGAAAGGCTGGCAACAGCGACGGGTGGATATTCACAATTCGATTTGAATACGCGTTGATCAAGAGTGGTGACACGATTTTCATATATCCCGCTAGTATCACTAGCTCAACATCATGGTGCTGCAACACATCCAGAATTGCCTGGTCATACTTCGCTAACGAC
>JAJDBL010000102.1 GCA_029261375.1 Nitrospirales bacterium | reverse complement strand
CTTGCAGGTTTTGAGGCCGCCGCGTCAACCTGGGAACGTGATCTGTTGCCGATGCGTGTCGCGAAATATCGACCTGAGATGCTGGATCAGCTATGCCTCCGTGGACTGGTGAGTTGGGGACGACTGTCCCCTCGCGCACGCACTGATCTAACAGCAGAACCCACACGCCGATCTCGTCTCGTTCCGACCAGCGCAGCCCCGCTGAGTCTTTTTCCTCGGGAAGATGCAGGGTGGCTCCTCACGGTGTGTCACAAGAAAGAAAATGACCACGCGCCTAACTCCAATACCATCAGCGCAGTGGCCCGAGACTTGCGACAGTACTTAACCTCACACGGCGCGAGCTTCTTTTCAGACCTTGTTCGAGCAACCAATCATCTCAAAGCCGAGGTCGAAGAGGGACTCTGGGAACTGGCATCGGCGGGGCTCGTCACTGCGGACGGTTTCGATAATATTCGCGCACTGCTCGACCCACGGCGTCGAGCCGGTCGAGGCAGGGAACGCGCACGTCGGCCGCGACAAAGTGTCGGTCGTTGGTCACTCCTCACGCCGCATTCCGAAGATAAAATACAGAATCACGTCGAACGCGTCGCTCGCCAACTCCTTCGTCGCTACGGCGTCGTGTTTCGTGACCTCCTCGCGAGAGAGTCCATTGCACTTCCATGGTGGAACCTGTTGGTTCAGTACCGGCGCATGGAAGCGGAAGGTGAGATTCGTGGAGGCCGCTTCATTCATGGTTTCACCGGCGAACAATTTGCGCTTGCAGAAGCCGTGGACTCCCTTCGAGCCATTCGTCGCTCAAAAGATCGCCCCGCTGAGCGGTTGAGAATATCAGCGACTGATCCATTGAATCTGGCTGGAATTGTTACACCAGGACCAAAGATTCCGGCCCAACCCACACAGTTCGTCATTCTCCACACCGGTGTACCTCAGCCTGCAACACCCGTCTCGCTTTCGCGATCTGGGATGAACGAAGTAGGCTAGGACAGGCCTTTTCGTCCACACCCAGACAGACTTCTTCCATGACGTCGAGCAGACTAAAGACAACACCTCGGAAAAACGCCAAACGAGATCCAGCCCCTCTGCTCGTTACCCAATCTCTTGCTTCCACGTTGCTTCGACTCTATGACTATCCACACCCCACCAGACCAGGCCACATCATTCGTGGATACGACAAACAACATGCCTTGCGAACGGCCAGAATGTGCGCCGCAGTGGCGCTACGACTTGGGCACCCGCGGGAACGAGTGATCGACTACCAAATTGCCTGCATTTTGCACGACCTCGGCCGCGCCGGGTTAGATCGCAAGCTGTTCGGGCGCATCTGGTCGTGGGCACGCGATCACAAGATTCCTACCCGCCCACGAGAGTGGCGAGCGGTCTTCCCTCAGACCACATACGGCCGCGAGACAGAGGCATTTCTGAAACACTACACAACAGATCTCGAGCAAACCGGGATTCAGATGGATGCCTGGGCCAAAGAACAGGTCGAAATGCGACTGGGATTCTCACGACGGATGAATCGACGCCTCCGGGAAACTAAACCGCATCTGGCGTCACTTGGCATCACATGGGCACCCTGGATGACACGCATCACTCTCTACTATTATTATCCGGAGAAGATGGCGAACGATGCACCGTGGATTCACCAGTTAGGCGAAGTTCTCGTTGCATGCGAACAATTTGAAGCGTACAACAATCATCAACGCGGCCGGGACTACTATTGTCGCAATGAAGAAAAACTCAACGCCGCGATCGAGTACCTCTATACCTTGCGTCAGGAGGGAATCATTAGCGCTAAAGTGGTAAATACCCTTGTGACACTCGCGGCTGAGGGGGCATTCGATCAGATCATCATGCAAGCACGAAAACTTCCCCTCAGTAGACGCGAACACACAAACCTGCGACATCTCGCATCCACAGGTATCGCGTAGTGGCGGTCACCTCTTCTACCATCACGGTGGACATGAGAGGCGATTGTCACGTCGAGAACATCACGTCGAAGGTCCAGAAACAACTTCAGGACTCTGGACTGCAGGGTGGGATTCTCACCGTGTTCATCAAACACACCACCGCAGCGGTGATGATCATTGAAGATGAACCCGGCATCCGTGCAGACACCAAAGCGTTGATGGAGCGCCTCATGCCAGCCAATCCCAACCTGCAACACAACACACTCAACGCAGGCGAAGACAACGGCCACAGTCACCTACGCGGACAACTTCAGGGGCCGTCCGTCACCATTCCATTCAATGAAGGCGTGATGACTCTAGGCACATGGCAACAGATCGTGATTGTCGACTATGACACGCGTCCTCGAACGCGGGAGATTGTGATTCAGATATTGGGGGAATGAGCTTGGCAAGCCTTAGAATTAGTTACTCCAAAGAACACACGCACTGCCCAATTTCTACGATCCAATGAATCTGTTGGCAAGTCTATTTCACAAGGTTCTAGGCAACGAAATAGAGATCACATTGAATATAGATCATGTTAGTTTTCGATATAGAGACAGAATCGAGAATTTGGTCCCAATAATACATGTCAGCACGGGATCGGATGATAGACATATTCTTGCTGTGGGCGAATTATCGATACTCACAACGCCGTCAGAGCGGTTCTACCTGTTTGATGGAGCACCCCTCCAAACAGGTAGCCTAACAAAAGAGTCCCTTTTGGAACTATTTTTTTCGACACGCCATCAAGATGCTGAAGCCCAGCATTGTCATTCTAAGCCCGCGCCTCGTATTTCATAATGCGGCGTCGGTATCGAAGGCCTTTGGAGGGTATGAATGTATTGTACTAGCCAATGCAGCCATGGAAGCCGGTGTTCGTGAGGCCATCTTTAAGTCAGCAGATAGGATATATTTCCGATATTCCAACGTGGCCAAGTGAAACGGTGTGACTCCTTCCCTTGACCCCCTCGGAAACAGTTCGTTAGTATCTCGCGTATGAATTCTGGTCGTCCGAAAAACTCGTGGGCGCGTGCGATGGGCAAGCGTGCGGCACCGCCGCAACAAGATCCTGAGTCGCAATTCGGTGCGCTCCGCGCATCACTGCTGTTTTGCCCGAAGTGCCGTCAGGCTACACCCGCACAAGAGCGGTTGCTTCTCGTTCTTCCCACCGGAAATCTGCACGAGTATTTTTGCGCACAGTGCGGGACCACCACAGGGTCAAGGACAGACAACGACCAGAACGACGCTCCAATCATTGTTCCGTAGTTCCTTTCCTTGGCATCTCAGCAGCTCCCCCACTTGACTATAGATCTCTCTAGTTGCCAATTTAGCCGCACGAAAAGACGTATATACTATTGAGCAACCCGCTCGTCGTCATAGGCTGGCAAGAGGGTGAGTCGTGGGTCGTCGACGGCTCCTCCGGTGGTGAAGTGATACAACGATTGAAACGTTCGGTCGGAAATTCCTAGTAGTTGATGCACCGGATCATCAAAGAAACATCCAATGCCCGTTGCACGTACTCCTGCTGCTTCTGCCTCGAGATACAGGACTTGCCCTATCATTCCGGTTTCCCAGAATAGACGTCGATAGAACCACGGTCCTCGCTCCCGCAAACTCAGTTCGAATTCAGCGATCATGCCGAGTGAAAACGCGCTCATGCCTGCGATGTCCTGCCCACAACTCACGCGCGCGGCAAGTTCTTGCGCGTCGCCTTCCTCGAGTAGAAACAGCGGTAAGTCCGGCGGTGCCTGTGAAGGAGATTCCCACGGAAACTGTGCACGGAACGACCGTTTCAACGCGCTGAGTTTGTTGAGGTCGCGAACGAGCATGTAGAGTCCCGGCGTTAAACCCACCACGCGATGTATAAAGAGGGCTAAGTGAATTGTCGGGTCCCAGGGCACAGCATCCCACGGCATAGGTCGCGACGTGAGCTCTCGCTCTGCATGGGGGACGACGCGCGCGAGCATCGTCACAAACTGTTCCATCGAGATCGACGTCTCTCCGTCAAATGCAACGGCACTTCGGCGTTGTCGGATAATTTTTCCGGCCGGGAGTGAACACTCGAGATTTCTTGCGTCAGTTCCATTGCTGCTCGAGGCAACATTCATCGTTGATTCCATCACCGGTTTGTCGACGCCACCACGACGCGATGCGGTCGAGACCGCATCAATAATGCTCCAAGGAAAGGGAGGATTGCGGCTGAGTCGATTTGCCCTGCCACACCACGTTGGTTTCCACCTGCTTTTGAGAAACGTTGAATCAATCGAAAGCGGAAACCTGTGGCTCACATCTGTAGAATTCGGATATACCACAGCAATGCAATCTGGTGCTTCAGATTCTGCCTGAACAAAATCTTCGGTGCGATTGAGGCCTAACAACATTTCAATCTCGTCGTCTGGCTGATGATCCAATAACAAGAGATTCCATCCCAATGTTGCCGCCGCTATCCTCAAGGCACCAATCGCATGCCCGACATCATGCTGACAGTATCGAAAAGCCCGCTCTCCATACTTCCATGCTTCCCTCCAATGGATTGAAGTCAGACCCACCAGAAAAGAGTCGCGTGGAAAAGCGTCCATGAGGGTTGTGAACGATTCCTCAGAGCACGTTCCACGTTGCTCGAGCCCATGCTCTTTTGGCGCATAGTGATACACCCCCGGTCCAGCTTCTAATCCCTGGACCGCACCTGCGACCAGATATCCCTCAGTCGGATGGAGATTGCCACTGGAGGGATTGCACCGAAGCGCCCAGCGCGTTGCACCCGATTGCTTCCACGCGGACACGGCAAGAGAGTACTCGAAGAATCGAGAGATGCTATTGATGTTGACTGATTGAGCCTGAATGGATCCCACGCGGTAGAGCTGATCGTACTGAGGAGATGTCGGCTCGTGCTCAGCTGTCAGAAGCGGCAGCCGAATCAGCGGGGTGTCGTCAAATCGTCGGAATGGATTAGGCTGATTCGCCCAATCCATATGCACTAGCGACCGCGCATAACGATCAAAGTGATGCTTCGTTTCCTCGTGATAGGTCATGACCATTTTGTGAGGATCCATTTCAGGGGTTGTCTGTTCCATGTACGGTGCAGCCTCCGCTTAAGGCAATCTTAGCGTGTCATGTGTTGTACATACGCGAAGTTGCCCCTCAAAAATCGTCATGTTATGATCCGCCGGTTGTCGCTCAATCATCATATCGCAGTCCCTACAGGAGGCATGATGGCTCGTTTTCGAAGTATCGCATCGGTCGAAGAGGTCGGTGGACCCGGATCGGTGATTACCGCCAGTGACGGCGACCATGAATATGCGATCTCAAACATTGACGGAACGTATCACGTAATTGACAACGATTGCATTCATCAAGGTGGCCCACTTGGTCTAGGCACCCTCAAGGACGGGATCATCGAATGTCCGTGGCATGCGTGGCAGTTTGACGCCAAAACTGGCGCGTGTTTGACTCGAACTGGAACCGGAGTAAAGTGCTACGATGTCAAGGTTGAAAACGGAGAAATCAAGATCGAAATTCCATAACATCGAGACGTTCTTCTGCAGCAACACTACCACAATCTTTGCCACCACCCGTCATCTCTAGCCGCCACACAAACATTTCACCACGTGGGTCGAACTCGACCGCCTCGTGCTTGCCAGTTCTCACACCTGGCTCTCGACACAAATCACGATCGTCGACGCCAAAACTGCTTTGGGTGTTCCAGAAACGATGAGTTCTACGTTGATATAAACGCCATCGCGTGATGGCAGAGCAACACTGGCGGGAAAACCCTATGTCTCGGTGCTGTTCTCTTGAATAAACAGCTTGACGCGCTCAGCAATGATGTCGCGGACACGTGCAAACTCCGCTTGGCGTTCATCACTTGATCCGCTCAGACTCGCAGGATCGTCAATACTCCAATGCAAGCGTGTAGGTGCTACTGGCTTGGTTGGACACGATTCCTTTGCTTGATCACAGACTGTCACAACATAGTCAAACGAGACACCGTCATACTCATCGATGG
>JAJDBL010000101.1 GCA_029261375.1 Nitrospirales bacterium | reverse complement strand
TATCCCAAGAGCGCCTATGATAGGGCTGGAGGTGTGGTGTTTCTTCCGCGCATGCTGGATAAGATTCGACTGAACCTTGAAAACGCGTTACCAATGGAATATCACTCCCATCTTGGCGAGCGGATGGACGAACGCTGCTGCAAGTTTCTCCACGTCAGCTATGACGAGATCGTGTGCGAGGTGGCAGCGGGCCGCTCAGATGAAGAGATTGTGGAGTGGTGTTTCGCTCACGGACGCACACCCGATGCGCAGGAAGTAGAAATGTGGAACAGCTTTATGCGAAAGCGCGGATGGCAGGAGGAAGATCCACGTGTGACGGACACCCTGAAACGATTTAAGGCCGAAAGCGGCCTAGGCAATCGCGAAGATATTCAGACGTTTTTTGACTATTTCGACGTTGATGAAAAGCGAAAACCATGACGTGTTGATCGGTTACTCCGGTGGCGGTTTCTGATTGTTGAGTAGCACGTACCCGATGAGTCGATAGACCACCCACCACGCGATTGCTACGAAAAACCACCCAGCGATCACCAGCGTTCCTACAACCATCCCACTTTCAGTTCCGGCAACCGAAAAGGCCAGAAAGATAAGCAAACACGTGATAATGATGGACATGATTTGCGCTGAGGTATGCGCATGGTCAAGCCAGGTTTCTTTCGGGGGCTGTTCGATCGTTTGCTCGTCTTCTCCCATCGGACTTCCTTTCCGCGCCCATTGTACCAGCCTGAGGCCGTGTTCGTGAGAACGTTGGGACGGGTGGGTATTTTCCGCTATCGATGCTTCTTCGTGCTCGCGTTCTTTCCCGGTAGCCGTTGAATGGTGGAGTGGGCAGCGTGCTTATCATCTGAGTTTCCCATTCTGTGGGTGTGGGGTGATTGAGGAGGGTGGGTTTTGGCATTGAGCTGAAGTCCAGGGGTACGACGGAGAGTGAGCTCGGTCTCACGACGCACGTGATCACCGTCACCGCTTCAATGTGATGTACTGTGTATTGTCGCATCGCGCCTGGGGTTTGACGACAATCGACCTAGGAAGTCTGGATCACGAACGGGTGTTCAGGCTGCCCATGCCCTTGCATTGGGACGATATTGGAGCCTATGAATCATACGATTGACGAATATCATCTCTTGACACAGGACGCGTTCCGGTCTGGGGATCTTGTGGCGGCGCTGGCCTGTGCGAGGTTTCTGCTTGACCGTGGTGAGCGTACGTCCGCCTGGGACATCTGCACGAAGGTTTCCTCCGGCATGTCTCCGTCGTCACGATCGTTGATGAATCGTGTGTTGCGTCGTTTGTCTGCGCAGGGTGTCATGCAGCTTCTCGAGGCGATGAGCCCACGTCAGTTGCATGACGGGGAGGTGCTAACGGGCGGTGAAGGGCCAGATACTCAGACCGTGGCCATTGTTTCCGGAACGATTGCCGCCGAAGTGCCGGATGGACCAAGATTAGGTACCCTCTCGACTGGAGACCTTCTGGGTGTCGTTTCGCTCTGGATCCCGCATCGACGTGGTACAGAGACGTGGCGTGCATTGACCGATGGGCTTGTCTTGGAAATTCCCACCAACGTATTGCGAACGACGTTAGAAAGTGTGGCTGACGCCGGTAGGCTCGTTGATCGGCTGGTTTGTGAGCAACTTGTCCAGAGCATTGTCAGTTCCCCCAGGCTGTTCCCTGACATCGGTGCGGGACAGCGAGATCTGGAATCTATCGTGCCGGCAGAATGCCAGCGGTATGTGGCGGGTGGTTATCTCGACTTGGAGCATGCAGCCTATGTGCTGATTTCTGGACGTGTTGAGATATGTCCGACACAGGATGTTCGTTTCGTCATTGAGCGGAAGGGTACGGCGGGAGAAGAAGCTGTGTTAGGTATCGTCTGCAGTATCGGAAAGCCAGATGGTCCTGTCGCCAGCATCTTGGATCATGCGGTTGTGGTTAAAATCGCACACGCTACGCTCCTAGGTTTGCAGGAACGCATCCCGAGCGTGCTGACAAGGTGGAATGCTCTCTGGGGCCAACGAATGGAACAGGTCGAAGCATTCAGCCGAGGCATATCAAGCGAAGCCCGTTACTCCTGATTGATCGGAAGAGCTCTAACCCGCCTCATCTATATCGACGTGCATTCGAGGGGGTGCTTGTCTCGGGAGCAATCGGTTTTCAGCACCTGTTGAGTGATCGAATCGGTTGCCTGTTCGCGCGAGCCATTCTCAGTGCTTTCTTCCCTCGCACGGGCAAACCTATGCCCGGGAATGGAACGTGATGCGGCGGGTGATGTTTGTGTACGGGGAAACTTAGGAAGTGCGTTCTTGTTGTGCTTGTAAAAGCGCAAGTTCAATGGCTGCCTTGATATCTTGTTTGGTAAACGGCTTGGTCAGCTGCGTCCGCGGGTCTGTCCCTAAGGCACATTGAAATGCAAGCGTTCCGGTGTACGCGGTCATATAGACGACCGGAACCCCGAACTCATCTCGGGCGACTGTGCCCGCTTTGATTCCATCCATCCGACCTTCTAAACGAATATCCATCATCGCCAGGTCTGGGCGCTCTTCTCTCATGTGCTCGATAGCGGCTTCGCCAGTTGAGACGACGCCAGCTACACGATATCCAAGTGTAGGAAGAGTCATTGAAAGCACGCTCGCAACACCCTGGTCATCGTCGACGATTAAGATACGAGGAGAGAAGTCATTCGTTGAGGACGAGCCTTTCCGATTGACGTCAACCATGACAACCTCGTCGAACGAGGTGTCGCGATGAATCTAGTAATTGCGTCATAGGCCAAGGATAGTAGAAACCACTACTTCAGACTATGAACTATGTCACAGAACTGCTGACAGTCGTGGTGACTCTATCGTAGGCCTGCCCTGCTGGAGTCGGCGTTTTTCCTCTCTCAATGGGGATGTGCCCTACCATGTCGTCAGATCATGAACGTCACCGTCGAACAACAACGTTGCTTGTGGCATACACTCGTGTTGAGCCGTAGCTTTCCGCCGAGCAGCATATTAAAGAATGCATCGACCGAAGAAAGGCGAGATAGCGCACGGGTTCGATCGTGCGTCGTCGTCTCCCCGCAATATCGTTCGGTTCTGATTCGTCAAATAGGGGAGAGTCCGTGGTATAGCCTAGCTGCTGGTCCCGTGAATCAGGGTTGTCTTAAGCCCCCTTGCTGGCAACGTAATCGATTCTTCGTGTTTCGAGTCACGTCGTCTAGTGACTGTGCCGTGAGCGCGGTAGTGGTTAGTGGGCGAGAAAGTGTCTGACCTTCAGTCATGGATAGGAGAACCTGTAGAATAATCTTGGCAAGGAACCCGTTCCCACGCCGGAAACCTATGATGACACCTGATGTGGGGTAGCCACATGCGATCATGGCTATTTGTTGCTCCGACGTCTGAGGCTATTGACCGTTATTCACGTGCCGTACGCGATACCAGAATAGTGTTTCGATGGGTGGATTTCTTACAGGATTTCTGAAAAACCGCAAACGTGAGCGGCTGCGATCGGCGAGATTCCCTGATGAATGGTTGTGCATTCTGAAGGCACGAGTTCCGCTCTTTCATCGCTTGAATGAGGTGGATCAGGTCGAGCTGATGTGGCGCATACAGGTGTTTGTGCGCGAGAAACAGTTTGAAGGGTGCGGTGGGCTTGAAATGAGCGATGAGCTGCGGGTGACGATCGCAGGGCACGGGTGTCTCCTTCTCCTACACCGCGACGTCGATTTTTATCCTCTGTTGTATTCTGTCCTCGTCTATCCGTCTGCGTTTCTTGTGCCGGTAAACCAGCAGTCCGATGAGATAGGAGGGGTTGTCCATGAAGGCTCAGATCTGCTCTGTGGTGAGGCGTGGCCTACGGGAGCCATCGTGCTCGCGTGGGATGAAGTGTGTCGCGCGTCGTCCGACGATCATGATGGGACAAACGTGGCGATACACGAGTTTGCCCATCTGTTAGATATGGAAGGTGGAGCAGCGGACGGCACGCCGATTTTGGGGAACTCGGACGACTACAGTAGGTGGGCAGAGGTGCTGAGCGCAGAGTATCGGCATCTTCGTCGTGCGAACCGGCGTGGTCGTAGGACGGTCTTAGACCAGTATGGGACCGAAGATCCCGCAGAATTTTTTGCCGTCGTCACGGAAACGTTTTTTGAGAATCCAATCGAGATGAAGTTGCGACATCCTTCCCTCTATCAGACGCTTATGGCGTTTTATCGACAGGATCCTTCCAGATGGCGCTCTGGCGTGGACCGTCGGACAATCAGCTGATCGTTAAGGAGCCCGCCTGTTCTATCGCTAGCTGAGCCCGAGCAGGCGGATGCCTCGATCAGCAACCACACGGTGAGTGATGCTGATCGGGCGCACACATGGGTTCCGGGCATTCTACGGAGAAGCATCCGACGCAACGCATGTCACGCGATTGGCGAATGGCTCCTCAACAGTATTGCCTAGGTGATCAACGGCACTGGCGTAGACTTCGTATTCGCAGTTGCGCTCGGTCAAGGGGCCACCTATCAGGTCACCACTTGAAGCGCATGCTAGCTCAAACGTACCTGTTGTTTCTAACGATCCTGTTTCAAAGCGACTGGTCAGCTCGACGACTTGGTCATCCAAGATTTCGTCGTCTTCGAAGATCTTTACCGTGACTTCCTGTCCTTCCGTCGCGGGGTTGTTGAGCGTGACGCGGTAGTGCCCGGTCGTCGGCGAAGCACCGGTTGAGGCCTTGGATGATAACTGCGTGATCTCGACGGACTTCACGACTGAAACGGGAGGCATGGACGTGCAGCCGATCGCGCCCATGAAGATCATGATCGACACTGCTGCAAGAAACGGGAAAATCTTGACGCTAGTTGGAGCTGAAACTCTCATATCATTTCTCCCTTATGAATAGAATTGCGAACTTACCGCTGACAATTTTAGAGTCGTAATAGCACAAATTCGGATTCCTTTCCAGGAACACCATGTACAAACGAGACTGCAACGATGTAAAGCACGTGAGCTTCAATCAGGAAGCCTTCAACTGATTCAGCGTATGAAATGTCCGTGCGTTTGTGCACTATCAGAAGCTTCCACGCGCTAGGGTCTTTTGTTAGACAGGTGTCCCGGTGTCCATCACCGTGCGCATCTGTGCTCTCTACATGGTGTCTCGCAATCGAAGATATACCTAGTGGGTATCGGGGCGGTGTGTGTAGAACGAAAGTTATCGTATTGGGAATTTCTGTCGCCTGTAGTAGAGAATATTCGTTCTCTTGTCCGTTTTTGCTGGACAACCTGTTGTCAGGTGTGTATCTACTCGCGAGATGTTAGATTTCTTTCAGCCGTGGAGTAAAGGGAGGTTAACATGAACACCAAGATGCCATACTATGTGTCGTTCGTGATCGCGCTCTGTTATTTATTCTTGCTCCCAATTCCGTCATGGGCGGGGATAGAGGGGGAATGGAGTGTACAAGTGATCGAGATCGTCAAAAAATTCTCGTCCTCGGTTCCTGATCGTCTAAAAACTAAGATCGTCGTGGAGTATCGCTATGAGGGTGGAATTCCTCCTGAACCGTTTTGGACTGCGATCGCGGCATCTCCCCAAGCGCTACCCCAAACGGTCAGAGAGTATTCTTCCCCGGTGTGGGATCTTCCAGAAGCCCGGGTCTATGAAGTGTGTCCCAGCCAATTTGAACTTCTTCAAATTGGGGGCCAGACTGTGGGTCGTGCAGTGCGCACCATGGAAGGAAGTGTCGATTTCAGATCGTTTTCAGCGACTCCATTCGAAACACGAGGGATTCCCTCGCCTGAGGTCATCGTCCACGATTGGGGAAACCGGTACGACGGGTTACACGATGTGAGTGCGATGACCTTCGGTCTGTCGTTAGATGATCTCGTCATGAGTGCCATGTGGATGTCTCAGGAAAATGGGAGGTGTGCTGGCGCAAGTGCTGCAGAATGCGTTGATATTATTCTGGCGTCCGTCCGCAGCCTAGAACCAAATGCTGAACAGGTGGAACAGGGTATTCATCGTGGGCAAACCTTCTTCCCGTGCACTGAGAAGTGACGGGCGTGGGTTGCGTAGTTAGCCTGACGTGGAGCGGTGTCGTCGACGGTCCTGTCATTCGCTGGCTCCTGACACGAGAAACATTCAAGACTAGTGGGGGCTAAACGTGACAGCGACTGACTGGTTTTTGTCTGTTGTTGGCGTCATCGCGCTCTTGATCACCATGCGCGTATTTCTTTCAGCCGTCCCTCTTGGAGGGCGTGCCAGTCACCTTATCACTCTCGTCACCATTGGCATACAGTCCTCGATCTCGCTGATCTTGCTCATCGTCAGCGTATTTGGTATTCAGCCGACGTTGAGTGTCCTCATACGAATCTCTCCCTATGTGACCCCGTGGAGTGTGCTGATTGGGATTATCTATCTTACGCTGTGTCTAATGATTGGAACCTTTGTGAATCGGATCTCGTCGGTGGTCTACCATATGTTCCGACCACGGTTTATCTTCCCGGCATTTATTAGGGAAAAGGCACATGCGGAGTTGGGTCGCGATATTCGTGTTGAGTTCGCCCTAAAAGAAGGGTTGTTTTCGGTTTTTTTGGACGAGATCACAGAAAGAATTCATCTTCTTCATTCCTCGGTATTCAACTTGGTTCTTATTATCTTCTCAAGCGCGCTGTTGACCTTGACACATTGTGCGGGGGCTTCATGTGCCACCCTCGGCGCCGGAATCATCGGTCTCGGGTTATTCGCGTTCGTGGCCGGGCTGCTGGTCTTGGAGAGCCAACAGATTGCCTATGAAGCGCGTGAGCAACAGGCGAAACGGGAGTTGGACAAGACACAATCAGATTGATGTGAGGCTATGTCCAAAGGAGATGCTCGCGGAGGTTGGGCAGTGGAAATATTTTGCCATGGGGACGCACTGTTTCGATTCACACGACCCTGTGCAGTCATTGCGCGTAGCAGGAAAAGTGAACTGTGGTCAGTCGTTCGTTGTAGACGAACCATCAAATGTGGGACATTCGCTATGAACCGCGTGGCGTGGTCAGAGGTATCTCGCGGTCAGTCGTCACAACGTTCCTCATAGAATCTTACAGTCTGTTGTAAAAAGTAGGCGTCACGCGGACGCTATGTTATCGTGCACACTGATGGTGACATCAGTTCGTCACGGGGGAAAATCGTG
>JAJDBL010000100.1 GCA_029261375.1 Nitrospirales bacterium | reverse complement strand
AGGCCAGCTGTCCCTCCAACATACGCGACGTGGGATATCGATTCCGCGTGACGGATCGTCATGGCCGATCAACCGAGTTTCGTGATGCATACGCCTATCCAGCCTTATTGACTGATCTGGATCTCCATCTGTTCGGGGAAGGCCGTGACTACCGTGCGTATGAAAAGCTCGGTGCGCATCTGCGCACGGTTGACCGAGTCGCGGGTGTTCATTTCGTTATCTGGGCGCCTAACGCACGGCGTGTCAGTGTGGTTGCAGATTTCAATGGATGGGATGGGCGATCTCATCAAATGCGCTGCCGTGGACGCACAGGATTGTGGGAATTGTTTATTCCTGACGTTCCGGTAGGGTCCCGGTATAAGTATGAGATTCTCCCGAACAATGGAGATGTGCTGGTGGCCAAGGCTGATCCCTACGCGTTTGCCTCAGAACTCCGGCCAAAGACCGCGTCGATTGTGACGGACCTTTGCGGGTATGCCTGGGGCGATCAAGAATGGATTGAGATACGAGCGCGCACCAACCCCCTTACCCAACCACTCTCCGTGTATGAGGTACATTTGGGATCGTGGATGCGGCAGACGGAGGAAAACCATCGATGGCTCACGTATCGCGAACTCGCAGTCACCCTCATCCCGTATGTGAAGCGACTGGGCTTTACCCATCTAGAGTTGTTGCCGGTCACTGAGCATCCGTTTGACGGCTCCTGGGGATACCAAACCACAGGGTATTTTTCGGTGACCAGTCGGTATGGGTCGCCGAAAGACTTCATGGCCTTTGTGGACACCTGTCATCAGGAAGGTCTCGGCGTGATATTGGATTGGTCCCCCGCTCACTTTCCCGACGACCCTCATGGCCTCGCCTGCTTTGATGGCACGCATTTGTACGATCACGAGGATCCGCGTTTGGGGTATCACCCGGAATGGAACAGCCGAATCTTTAATTTTGGGCGGAAGGAAGTTCGGAGTTTTCTGGTCAACAGTGCACTCTTCTGGCTCGACACCTATCACATCGATGGTATCCGCGTGGATGCGGTTGCCTCGATGTTGTATCTGGATTACGCCCGCAAGGCGGGGGAGTGGACACCCAATCGATTCGGGGGCAAAGAGAATCTCGAGGCAATCGAATTTCTCAAGGACCTCAACATCATGGCCCACCAGGAACACCCCGGCGTGCTCACAATCGCAGAGGAGTCAACGGCGTGGCCCGGAGTCTCACGGCCGACGTATACGGGTGGCCTTGGATTTAGCTACAAGTGGAACATGGGTTGGATGCATGACACCTTGAAGTATTTCAGTCTCGAGCCCGTGCATCGGCAATATCATCAGAATAACCTGACCTTTGGTCTGGTCTATGCATTCACCGAAAATTTTATGCTCGTCCTTTCCCACGATGAAGTCGTGCACGGGAAAAAAGCACTACTCGACAAAATGCCCGGCGATGATTGGCAGCGTTTTGCGAATCTACGGGCGCTGTTGGGACACATGTACGGACATCCCGGGAAAAAACTCATTTTTATGGGGATCGAGTTCGGTCAGTGGTGGGAGTGGAACCATGATGCTCAGCTTCAGTGGGATCTGTTGGAATTTGAGCCACACCAGAAGTTACACCAGTACGTCGCTGATCTGAATCGACTATATCGTAATGAACCCGCGTTATATGAAGCCGACGTCAAGTCGGAGGGTTTTCAGTGGATTGATTACAGCGATGCGGAACAATCAGTGATTGCGTTCATCCGTCGAGCGCGAGATTCAGCCGATTGTATGCTGGTCGTGTTGAATGCTACGCCGGTCCCGCGGTACGCATATCGTCTCGGCGTTCCTGAGACGGGCATGTATCGGGAGCGACTTAATAGTGATGCCGTGTGTTATGGAGGGAGTGGTGTAGGGAACCCAGATGGTGTGTACGCTGAAATGACTCCGTCCCACGGTCAACCCTGCTCCGTGCGCATCACCCTGCCTCCTCTTGCCGCCGTGTTTCTTAAGCTCTCCCCAGGCTGATCTTCATCGGACTTTGTCTGCACTTGGTTGGTGTAGTCGTCCGTGTTCTTCAGTGTACTGCCGCAAACGCGCAGCAATATCTGGGGTAAGCGCTCCTTCAGTCAATCGCCATTCCCAATTTCCTTCAGCGGTTCCTGGAACGTTCATGCGTGACTCTGATCCGAGTCCGAGAAGGTCTTGTGCGGGAATGATAGCCGTATTTGAAGGAGACTGATACGCCACACGGATTAAGTCCCAATGAATGTCGCGGCCATCACTCTGCACATACTGCAACACGCGGTTGCGCTCGTGTGCCATTTCTTCTTGGGAGGTGGTCCTGCCTTTATCGCTCATATTGGAAAACCATCCCACGGTCGTGTCGTTGTCGTGGGTTCCGGTATAGATTACGCACTGCTCAGGATAATTCTCCGGTCGGTCGTCTTCGGTCGGATCATCAGATCCAAACGCGAACTGCAGCACACGAATGCCTGGGAACCCGAATTTGTTCGCCAGTGTTCTCACTTCCGGAGTGACCTCACCCAAGTCCTCAGCAATGAGTTCCACTTCCCCAATCTGGTCGCGGAGACGTTCAAAGAATTCATCTCCCGGTCCTTCCATCCATTGTCCTAGGTTGGCCGTTGAGGCATCTGCGGGAATCTCCCAATACCGATGGAATCCAATAAAGTGATCCATGCGTACTACATCAAATCGTGTCGTGGTCGAGCGGATTCGTTCGCACCACCAGTCATAATCGTTGAGTCGCAGGACTGACCATCGATATAGAGGATTTCCCCATATCTGGCCGGTGTGACTAAAGTAGTCTGGTGGAACCCCTGCGACGAATTCGGGTTGTCCGCTGTCGTCGAGCCAAAAATATTGCGGATTGGCCCATACATCGACGCTATCGTGTGCAACAAACATCGGGATATCGCCGACTAAGCTGATCCCTTTCTCCTCGCAATGTTTCCTGAGTCGGGACCACTGTTCATGAAAGATAAATTGAAGGAACTGCTGGAATCTCACCGATTTTTTTCTTCGATCGTACAGGTGTCCTAGGGCATCAGGCTCTCGTACGCGAACCGCCGCGTCCCAGTCTGTCCAGGCTTTGCCGTGGTAAATCTGTTTGAGTGTGCAGTACAGCGCATAATCGAGCAGCCAGGGGTCGTTCTCCTGGCAAAAGGCCTCAAAACGATCCCAATATACAGAGTGCTTTTGCGTATTAAAGGCCTCAAAGGCCTTGTGGAGTCGGACTTCCTTGAAACGCTCGACGGCTTCGTAATTCACCTCTGTCTCTGAAAAAATATCGTCAGTAGAGACGTCTTGCGTCGTGAGGAGGCCGCGATCAACCAATTGGTCTAGGTCGATCAGAAGGGGATTGCTCGCGAACGTTGATGGGGAGGCATACGGGGAATTGAACAACCCGAGAGGCCCGATTGGGAGCATCTGCCACCACTGTTGCCCGGCATCGGCAAGAAATTCGACGAATTGGTGAGAGGCTCGGCCTAAGTCACCAATGCCGTGACCTCCCGGTAGTGAGGTTGGGTGCAGTAACACCCCGCTAGCCCGTCGTTGCAATTTCGTCGTCATTGCGCTGTTTTGCTTTCCCTCACGAAAGGTCAAATAGCCATTGGTGTGCCTCGAAGTCCTATTCTCCTCTATAAGTGCTGCAAAGGGAACTGTAAAGGTCTGCTGAGGCGCGTTCTCGTCTTCATCGGATGTTTTTCCCAACAACAAAGAGAGGTTATAGGACATGACAGGGATTTTCGATGTTGTGTCGTCGATACCTTGTCTTGGCTAGCGAATCTGCTGCTCAAGAATGGCACGAGATTTGCTCGGCTTAGATGTATGACTAGCAATGCAGCTCAAAGAGAATGCCGTGGGGTATTTCGCCCCACTCTACGGGGTGCTCAGGTGACGATTCTCCACACTTCATGAAAGGAGGCGACGATGGCGCTTGGTATGCATATGCATGACACGAAAGGTCGAATTTTGGTCGTTGATGACGATCATGATTCACGAATGATCATTGCCCATCAGCTTGAGAAGGCAGGGTATGACGTGGTTGAGGCAGCCGACGGTGAACAGGGAATCCAGGCGATGCAGTGCGGTGACAATGCGTTGCTCATAGACATCATCATTTGTGACATTCGGATGCCGAAGGTAAATGGGGTTGAAGCGATCGAGTACTTTCGAGCACAGTTTCCTTCTATTCCGATCATCGTCATCACGGGCTTTCCCGATATGCAGCTTGCGGTGAGTTTGCTCAAGAAAGGGGTGCTTGAGTACTTGGTAAAGCCGATTGAAACGAAAGAGCTGCTTGATACGGTCAACAACGCGATGGTCGTTCGCGGAACGATGTTAGCGGCTTCTGTTGCCTGAGCCCTTGCGCGTACACGCAGTGTAGGCCTGTGTACGTGATATGTGAGAGGAGGGGAACGAATGGATGTGAAAATTGAATGTCGAAACATGGAGTTGGAATCAGATGTACAAGACGAGCTCACGCGTGTAACCACACGGCTTCATGATCACCATCATAAGCTCATGCACATTCGAGTCGTGTTAGACAGAAGTGTTCATCATAGACATGGTGTGAGGGCGTGTGACGTGCTCGTGGTGGCGGGGCTACCTCGGCGTCGTACGTTCGTCGCCCGGAAAGCGTCTAACGAGCCGTGCGACGCAATTCGCGCAGCGTTCGAGGCCTTGGATGCGGAGATTGCCACCTTTCGTTCGAAGCGAACTCATCGACGCACAGTCGTTGCTGTACATGAGTCTTCAGCGGAGTCGCAAGAAGTTGCGTGAGAGGAGCTGTAGAAGCGGACTGCCACCGCCTTAAACGCGATTCGGCCTGTTGTCGTGTCGTGTTTGATGTGGCGTAACATACGACGATCTCTTCGTTGCGCCATCTTTCCACGTCACCCCGGCGAACGCCGGAGTCCAGTGCCCATGCGCCACAGACTCCTACATTCCGGTCTTCGCCGAAATGACGGTTGGGGTCCTGACGGGTGGGTCTAGTGCTGCCATCACGCCTCTCCCAGGACGCGGGAAGGGGCTAGAACTCCACAGTTCTGAAGTGTCTTCGGCCGGTAGGTGGTTCGAACTATCGAGTGTGCTCAGTGGTTTTCGTGATGAAGTAGCGAGCGGATGGCCAAGAGGGCATCGAGAGTGGTGAAGATTCCCGCCAAGGTAGCCTTGTCCGTGATGAGAGCTGAGCCAAGTCGATTCCTGGCCATGAAACTTGTGACCTCGTCGAGCGGCGTGTCTGCGTCGACGACATAGGGTGTATCGGTCATGACCTCGTCGACCGTCATATGTTGGAAATCATCTGCATCAACCCCGCGCAATCCGCGAACGATTTCGATATCCCGAAGACTAAGCACACCGATAATCTTATCTCGACGCATTACCGGAAGGTGTCGAATACCGTGCTCGTGCATCGTCTTTTCGGCGTGCGGTACCAATGTCTTTTTAGGAATGGTAATGGGAAGGGGTGTCATGTAGGTGCTGACGGGAGGAATATGTGTGCGCATCATTTTAAACCTGCCTGATTAGGGAGATATCAAGAGTATAAAACGAACGATGTTCTGCTGTGCCCACCATACATGACTGTCATTGTGCCCCCTCCGTAGATGTGTTTGTTGCAAACCCCGTGCCACGACATTGATTTTGCGACGGTTCTTGTTAGCACCTCCCGTATCTCTACTCTGCGGTCTTCCGTG
>JAJDBL010000099.1 GCA_029261375.1 Nitrospirales bacterium | reverse complement strand
TTACCGAAGAGGCGATTGCACATGTCAACACATCACGTTTTAGTTATTGATGATGAACCAGGGATCCGCGAAGTTTTTGCGGACTGTCTTGAACGAGCGGGGTTTCAGGTGTCTACTGTCTCGTCTGGAACCGCTGCGCTTGAGTTAGCCGTCAGAGAAACATTTAGCGTTGCGCTTGTTGATCTCAATATGCCGGGTATATCCGGTATGGAGACCTTGCGCCGGTTAAAAGAACTGGCTGCTGATCTTGAAGTGGTCATTCTGACCGGGCACGCGACGGTTGAGACATCAATCGAGGCGATGCACGAACATGTCTTCGATTACCTCCGTAAGCCCATCGATATGAAGCTTCTGACGCGGACGGTCCAGAGAGCTGTCGAGCGGCGCCAACTCGTCCTTGATAACCGACGCCTCCTGCACGAATTAGAGAATGAACGCAGTAGTCTTAAGCAGCAGGTGGCTGTCCTGGAACGCGGACTTTCTGCGTCGTCTGCTCTCGTGGGTGAATCGGCAGCCATAGGCAAGGTTCGACAAGCCATATCAGAGGTTGCTCCATCACACATGACCGTGTTGATCAGGGGCGAAAGCGGTACTGGAAAAGATGTCGTGGCTCGATTATTACACGAGGTCTCTGGTCGAAGCGGAAGTTTTGTCAAGATCAATTGTCCTGCGGTTCCGGAAGCGTTACTGGAGTCGGAGTTGTTTGGACATGAATCTGGTGCATTTACCGGCGCAAACCGGCGCAAGCCTGGACGATTTGAGTTGGCAGGTGACGGAACGGTGTTCTTGGATGAGATCGGTTCGATTCCTTCGACGGTTCAAGCAAAACTGCTCCAAGTCGTAGAACATCGGCAGTTCACGCGGGTTGGCGGCGGAGAGACGATTCGGGTTGGTGCCAGGATCGTATGCGCAACCAATGCACCTTTGGAGCGAATGATCGAAGAAGGAGATTTTCGCTTAGACCTCTTTTATCGACTCAACGAGTATGTGGTCGAACTGCCCTCTCTGCGAAAGCGGAGCGAGGATATTCCCATGCTGGTTCAGCATTTTTTGCGTGAAGCAGGGGACCAGGAGAGTGGTGGGGCGCGCCCTATGTCTCCTGAATTGATATCGCGTCTCGTACGTCACCATTGGCCAGGAAATGTTCGGGAGCTCAAAGCTGTCGTTGCGAGGTATGCATTGACGGGTCGGGAGGAGTCTATCGAGGGGACCCTTGGTTCGACAGATACACTACCGCAGCGCGAGTCTTCTCATCAAAGCCTTCGTGATACAGAAATCAGAACAATTTTGGCCGCTCTCGTTGAGTCGAGATGGAATCAGCGGAAGGCGGCAAAGCTCCTCGGCATGAGTTACAGTGCACTTCGGCGTCGGATCGCTAAATATGATCTCAAGAGTGGTCCTCCCGAGACCCCAGGCGTTTTTGTGGGGCTATAATGCGGCAGTTTCACGTTTTTGTGGGGCTATAATGCGGCAGTTTCACTTTTTTGTGAGGCTATAATGTGGCAGTTTCACTGATGATTGGCTCGTAGCAACCCTATTCGTTCCTTCACTCCTGTCGGTATAGACCCGCCTCATTGCTCAAATATGAGCATTGAGGTCACGTTCGACCGCTTGATTCGGTGACGATATCTCGTTCACCTGCCGTGAGTTGCTCTCAAATCTCTGGCTGCGAAATATTTGTTGGCTCGCACTACAGTCCAAAATCTTTGGAGTCCGGTTGCAATTTATGGAGGATTCTATAACAGGCAATACGTATCGATTAACTATTGGTCACTACCGACACATAGAATCCTGTTGTCAATATGTCCTAATCACCATCTTGTATCTCTTCTTTACGTATTCAGTCTATGGAAGGCTCCTCTGGCGTGTAGTTTGTATGAAAGATTACGCGTTGTAGGTCGGTTTAACGATTTGGCACATAAGTTGCTTTAAACTGGGCATCATGTTGATTCAAGAGGTATCGAATATGAGCGTCGCGTTGATCATGAAGATTTCCGATGGCCTCTCATAGCGTACTCGGACAGATTCTTCTTATCGCAGATGACACTCAAGCGATGTCCCGTGTCTTGCTCAGAGATGGATACCAGGTGATGCAGTTTAGTAATGGGAATGATGCAGTGTCTTTTTCTACACAAATCTCTTGTGATGTTGCTGTGATTGATTTGAATGTTTCGGGTCTGTCAGGAATGGAGACGGTTCGACGCCTCAAAGCTCTTGGTTCAGATGTTGAGGTGATTACGCTGACAGGGCTAAGTGGGTCACTGGGATCGGATGTGTCGCAATCAGATTTTCAGCGGCACGTATTTGATTGTCTGTACACGCCTGTCGATCTGGCGGTACTGCAGCGAACGGTGCGACGGGCTGTGGATCGGCGAGCATTGCTGCAGGAAAACCGGCGGCTTCACCAAGCCGTGGTTGCTCGGCATGCCGTCAGTAGTTGGGCTGCCTTCGCCCTTTCTTCTGGCCAGGACAAGGGAGGGAGGCTGGACACAATCCAACAGGCCGGCGGGGACCACGTCAGCCGACTGCATGCGAACGAGATGAAGACAATTGTAGCGGCTCTCAAAAAAGCGCGTTGGAACCGGAGGCACACTGCGATGCTTCTTAATATCAGCTACAGCGCGTTACGTCGACGGATCACCAAGTACGGAATCACGCCGAACATTGACACGATGCAGTTGGCAGATAGCGTACAGTAGAGATAAACGTGCAATCATGCAGGGGTGGGGATTGAAGATGGCAGCAAATCTTAGGGCGGTTCAGGATTACCAAGACATTCAAGGCCACATCGAGGGTGAAGGCGAAGAGTCCAAGTCGTTAGGCGTTCTGAGCTTTCCCACGGAGACATTGCGTCGGGGTAGCCGCACACCGTTCTCGAGCTATCCTGTTCGGCTTCCTCGAGGCAAGCGTGGCGCGAAGACGCGAGTTCTTGTTCTTGGCAGCGGCCCGCTCGCTGACCAGATTGTTGCGACCCTTGCAGGTAAAACGTCTGGGTCTAAGTATGACCTTGTCGGCTGTCTTGACGCTCAGAACGCGAAGCCTAGAAATCGGTATGAGGG
>JAJDBL010000098.1 GCA_029261375.1 Nitrospirales bacterium | reverse complement strand
GCGATTCTGGAGTTTGGCCAACGGCTACATACGGCTCAGGTTGATTGGCTTATTTTGCTCACGGGAGTGGGGACTCGAACGATGTTGGAGGTGCTCGACACGCAATGGGCGCGTGAGCAAACCATCCACGCATTGAGCCGGGTGCGGTGTGTTACTCGCGGGCCGAAACCAGTGCTCGCGTTACGCGAAATTGGCCTTCAGCCGGCCATTAGCGTTGCTGAGCCAAATACCTGGAGGGACATTCTAGCCGCGTTAGATGGACAGGATGTGAAAGGCAAGCGTATCGCCATTCAAGAGTATGGAATTTCAAATCCCGCGTTGTTGCAAGGACTGCGTCATCTTGGCGCGGTGGTCGAGGCAGTGCCGGTCTATCGGTGGGCGTTGCCAGAGGATATTGGTCCTCTCAAACAGGCTATTCATGAATCGGTGAACCAGTCCATAGATGTCGCACTCTTTACCAGTGCAGTGCAGATTGAGCACCTTCTTCAGGTTGCCCTGGGTGTTGGGGTGGTCGATGAGTTGAAACACTCGTTCGCATACATGATGGTGGGGTCAATTGGACCAATGGCGTCCGAGCGTCTTCTCTTCCACGATCTTCTCGCAGATTTCGAACCGACGCATTCCAAGATGGGGATATTCGTCAAAGAAGCCAGCGAGCAAGCTGATGGAATCATTGCGGTGAAACGAGCAGGACTAGTCGGCGAGATTTGATGATGACTCGACGAGGAATAGGATAGGGATGCCAGAAAAAAACACGATTATCATTGCGTTAAGCATATTCGCTGGTCTCGTCACTGTCATCACGGTGGTCCGCATGTTTGATGGGACCCCGCCGACCGTGAACCTTTCGACACCTTTTGACGTGGTTGGGTCAAACACGGCGCTGCGTCTTCACATCGAAGATATCCGAAGTGGTCTGAAGCATGTGTCCGTGGCAATTGAACAAGGCGACAAGCGCGTTGAGATTGCCGACGAGCATTTTGAGAAGCCACGATGGCTGACCTTGTGGCGAGGAGGGCCGGAGCAACAGTTTGATCTCGACCTTACTCCGTATGCTGACCGCGAGATTCCACGGAAAAAGGGACCCGCGACACTTGTTGTTACAGCAGAGGATTACTCGTGGCGGCATGTCTCTGAAGGGAATCGTCAGGAGTTACGGCATGAGTTTCGCACGAAGTTTCGCGCGCCCCGCTTGGAACGAATATCGTCGCGTCATGTGATTAACCAGGGTGGGGCTGAGCTTGTCCGTTATCGGGTGTCAGATGACGCGGTCTCTCATGGCATAGAAGCTGGAGAAATATTCTACCCGGGGTATCCCGTCCCGGGCCATACAGACTCGTTCGCCTTACTGGCATTTCCGTATGGGGAAACCGAGCGGATCCCAATTTTTCTCGTCGCAAAGGACCAGGCGGAGAATCAGAGTAAAACGCCCGTGCCCTATGAGCTGGTCACAAAGTCGTGGCGTCAACGGCAAATCAACATCGATGATGCATTTGTCGAACGTACGGTGCATCCGCTGCTTGCGCAAAGTCCCGAGGTGGACGAAACCGGAAACCATCGCGATGATTTTGTTGCCGCGAACACCGTGTTACGTGACCTCACAAATCAACGTCTTTCAGCAATTTCGAAAGACACTCGTCCGCAACGAACGTGGACTGGTAAGTTCTTACAAATGTCCAATTCGCAGGTGCAAGCATTGTTCGCAGATCGACGTGATTACTACTACAATGGTGCGAAGGTTGATGCGAAAGATCACCTCGGATATGATCTGGCAGCGACGAAGAACTATCCCGTCGAAGCCGGAAACAATGGGGTCGTCGTATTTTCAGGAGATCTTGGTTTATACGGGAATACCGTCATTCTCGATCACGGATTCGGTCTGCAGTCCCTGTACGGTCACCTCGCGTCGATCAGTGTAGACGTAGGTGACGAAACAAAACGTGGTGATGTGCTTGGGTATACCGGCTCCACGGGTATGGCAGGTGGTGATCACCTTCATTTCAGTATGTTAGTCCATGGGCAGCAGGTAAATCCTCTCGAGTGGTGGGATCGTAACTGGATCAAGCTCCACATCGACGACCGATTGGGAAGACAGTAAACATACATGTCATCCGAGATAGGTAGGGCAAGAGAACGTGAGTGACGAACTAAGAATGGAATGGGAGTCGGTCCGATCTGAAGTGATCCAGGCATATCCTGATTTCTATGAACTTGAACCCGGTGGAGCTATTGCCATGGAGTTAGGTGAATCCGGCTGGATGCTTGAGCTGCAGCCGGTGGAACGCCTGTTGTGTCAGGTCGGTGTTGATATGGAGGAACTTCGCACCTTGCTGTCAGGTCCGACGGCTGAAGACCTTTCATCAGACGAGCTACAGCGCGTCGCGAAAGACCATCTCAGACCATCAGTCCGGCGCTACAAAGCAAAGTTGCTAGAAGCAGGATTTGAAGAAGCGACCGAATGCGAAGAAGAGTTTATGGCTATCACCTTTGAACGGCCAATAGATTTTCAGGATGTGACAGAGATTGGTGAAACCATCGAGTGGTGTCGAAAGCTCATTGTGTGATCAGGATTGAAGTCTCATGAGCGGCAACGAAGTGAAAACTGAAGATTCAGCTGAAGTGGTCTGGACGGAAGGCGCGTTGGAGAGTATGAAACGTGCACCGCTGTTTCTCCGTGGGATGGTCAAACGTTTAGCCGAGAAGAAAGCAAAAGAGCTTGGCCATACTGAGATCAACGAAGATCTCCTCGCCCAATTCAAGGGACAGATGATGGGAAGCATGGGCGGGGCTGCGGGCCTGCAAGAAGCTGCTGTCGCGATACAAGCGGGTGAACTGCCCTGGACCGCGGAAGCCAAGGTGCGTCTTGAAACGGTTCCAGAATTCATGAAAGCCATGACCAAACGCATCGCCGAAGATGTGGCTCGCGAACATGGCCATATGGAAGTGAACGTCGAGTTGCTTCAGAAGGTTGAGGCGTTGGGAGATGATCGTCCAAATACGACCATCCAGCCCATCAAGTGGACGGACGCTGCGCTTGCGCGTCTGGAACGGAAGGTCGAGCAGTCTCCGGACATGGCCAAAGAGTTTGTGACCGATATGCTCAAACGCGACACGGAAGATATGGCACGCGAGTCTGGTATGACCGTGGTCGATGAGGATGCCTATATTGCGTTGTGGGAAGCACCACAGAAGGCCGTCCTCTGGAGCGACGAGGCCTGGAAGCGCCTCCTGACGTCCCCGGACTTTGTGCGAAGTGGGATCAGGAAAGCTGCAGAACGTCGGGCAAGAAAACTAGGATTGAAGGAAATTGACTCCGCGCATCTCACAACCTTCAGAAATGAAGCGATGATGAAAGCTGTGAAACGGATTCGGTCACTCGGCTACAAGGAATTGACCTTTGATGCGTTTGAAAAAGCGCTGGAGAAAACCAAGAGACTAAAAGACAATCCGCAAGCGGAGAAGCGACTAGAGGAAATCAGAGAGTATATGAAAGAGAAACCCGACGTTGGCGTGTTGGGGGAAGAACTGATGTCCTCATTTCGAAAGTATTTAGCAGGAGAGGGGACGCTTCCTCCTCGATAGTCAAGGACCTCTGAAGAGCACTTACGCCATTAGGAGGTCAAGTTTTGCGATCAGGGCTAGGCGCGACGAGGGAGCAGAGCGGGACTCTGTGACCGAGGAGCAACGACGACCTGGTCCAAAGATTAACCTCCGCTATCTGCGAAATCCATCCTTCTGTTTCAAGACATCCTCCAAGAGACTATCCGCAAGCTTTGCGGCTTCTTTTCGGCGTTGCCAGTATCGGTTGGCGACAGTGATGCCGTACCAGACAAGGGCGAGACCTGCGATCCAGAGAAGTTCAGCCATGCGTGGGATTGTAAGAAAAATCGTTTTCGCGAGCAAGTGAGTGCCAGAATCTCTAGAGTGATCGGAAATGGTGCCACATGGGCTCTCTTCATTGTCTATGTGATTGCTCTTAGCCCAGCGTGTACGCAGAAGGAAGAGAACACAATCGCGGTGTCCTTGGCAGAGCCGAAATCTCACCAAAATATGGAGGTTGCCAAGTCCCATGGTGCGCAATCATCGGTATCGACGACGCCCTCATTACGTCATATCAATGATTGGACCTATCAGCTTCAGGGAGCGGATGGGGAATTATTGCTTGAGCCGATTGCCAGCAGTGCATTTGATCTGGCCGTCATCGATTATTCGTCCCACGGAGATGAGGAACATGAATTCGCATCGGCGGAGGTTGCGCGACTGAAGAATGGTGCAGGTGGAAGAAAAGTTGTACTCGCCTACATGAGTATCGGGGAAGCGGAAGTCGGTCGTTTTTACTTTAGGAATGGGTGGGTTGCTCCGAGCCCAGTATCAAATCCTGACGGGCCTTTTACGTTGACTGACGCGGCCCCGTCGTGGCTCGTTGAGCCTAACCCGAGCTTCCCGGACAACTTTAAAGTTCGCTATTGGCAAAAGGAATGGCAACAAATTGTCGTGTACAATTCCGGAAAACATCCTCTCATTGGAGACGCCAAGAGCTATCTCGATCGCATCATCGATGCCGGTTTCGACGGCGTCTATCTCGATATCATCGATGCATTCGAATTCTTTGGCCCACAGGAAATAGGTGGAAACAACGAGAATCGTTTGGCTGCGACGGCAATGATTGATTTCGTCATCGCAATCGCAGAGCACGCGCGCGTGGTCCGTGGGATCAAGGGGTTTCTGGTCGTCCCGCAGAACGGGGCGACGATTATTCATGCAGAGGCATTCCCGGAAGACTCGCGTGCTCTAGACAATGCATCGAGCGCGCAAGAAGAAGCCAATCGTCAGAAAACGCGCTACTTCGAAGTGATTAACGGAATAGGAGCCGAAGATACCTTCTATTTTGGTGATAACGATGAAGACAATCCGCTTGATCCACAAACATTCGTGATTGAACATCTAGATATATTCCATGAAGCTGGTTTTCCGGTGTTGGCGGTTGATTATCTGACCAACCCGGTAAACATCGACGACTTTTACACTCGTGCCAGGCAGAAGGGTTATGTGCCGTATGCCACCATCCGCAATCTCGACCGAGTTGTCGTAAACCCGACGCAGCAACTAGACTAGATATGATGAATATTCTTCTCCCATCGATTCTCACCAGTCCTAAGCCGCGGGCATCCTGTATGGGGAATTCGTTGCCCCTTCCCCCCTACCGGGGGAAGGGTAGGATGGGGGGGATCTGCTCAGAATCTCTAGTTCCGTCAGATTGTTTCGCGGTGAGTGCGGTCCCTGCACCTTCCTTGTAGGATCGTGGCAAATGTTCTTATCGCAGGCTGTGGCTACGTTGGAACGGGTCTAGGAATTCATCTAGCAACTCTCGGACATCAAGTGTGGGGATTACGTCGTGATCCAGGGAGTCTTCCCCCATCAATGGAACCACTCGCTGCCGATTTAACAAACCCTGAAACCCTAACAGCGATCCCACCAAATCTTCATACCGTCTTTTACACCGCGTCACCAGATCAATCAGATGAGAGTGGATATCGAGCAGCGTATATCGAGGGCCTAGGAAACCTACTGGAGGCCCTGAAAGCACAGGAACAACGCCCTCGTGTGATCTATACCTCAAGTACCGCAGTCTATGCACAACAGGATGGAGAGTGGGTGGACGAAACCTCTGTGACGACACCGGAGTATTTTTCAGGGCGCTGCCTCTTAGAAGGAGAACAGTGTCTTCAGAGCAGCGGGTTTCCATCAACGATTGTTCGACTGAGTGGAATCTATGGTCCGGGGCGAACCCGCATGATCCAAACAGTTCAGGAGGGGAGTGCGATGTATCAAGACGGGCAGCCGAGATACACCAATCATATACACCGCGATGACTGTGTTGGGGGCCTGGCTCACCTCATGGCTATGGACCAGCCGGATTCGATCTATCTGGGCGTTGACCACGAACCCGCTGACCGGAAGGAGCTTTTGAACTGGTTGGCGAAACGGCTTAACGCTCCTGCACCTCAAGTCGCGGGTTCCTTATTGTCATCGTCGGCCAGCCGACAAGCCAGGAACAACAAACGGTGTAAGAACGCAAAATTGATCAACTCAGGATATATGTTTCGCTACCCGACCTTTCGCGAAGGATACACATCACTGTTAGCAGCCAACAGTGCGTGATACCTCGCCCAAGTCGTAACTCCCACCACGGCGTTTGACCCACCCGGCCACCCACTGTCATGTCTGTGGCGGGAGCTCAACATCTGACCCTCTCGTTGCACAACACTCTCGACATTACTGTGTAGAAATTTGACATCGTCCACAGCAATATGTGTACATAACCTTCTGTTTATCATGGATATTGCGTGTTATGTGACGATCGTCACAAGTGCAGTTCGTTCCATTTTGTTATATTCACCACCGGATGAAATAAGGGCAGTGTAATATCTAATCTCACATTGGGAGGTGAGCAATGAGTCGTATGTATAAAGCAACAATGAGTGGGATTCTCGCCGTTATTCTAGTGGTCTCCATGGGTCTTGCGCAGGCCTATGCTGGTAAACAGATGATCCTGAACCTTGTTGGGACCGGCGTAGCTACCCCAGGTACTGTTCCCGATATCGATGGTGATGGTATAGACGACCCCGCAGACTGCTTCACCGTTGACCTCAAGGATATGACCGCGGGACAAAGTGGTCAGTTTGTGGGTACAGCGACTGATTGTCTCTCAGACGTCACGCCAGTAGGGGGTGGGTTGTCACTTGTCGGGACGACCATATTTGAAATGCCTCAGGGGCAGTTGGTGTCCCGTGGTCTGACCACCGTCCAACCTACCACCCATGGTTCTCCAGATGTCACACATATCACTGGGGCCATACCTGACGGAAGTAATGACGTTCTGAGTGGGACGAAGAAGTTTAAAAATGCTGCCGGAACAGTTCGTCTTTCTGGTGCTGTGAATATGAGCAAGTTAGCCAGTGACGGTGAGATCACGTTTGATTGTATCTTTGTCATTAATCTTGACTAGGAGACATGGTCCCCGTTGAAGTGCTAAATCCATCTCATTCAATGTGAAGGAGGGAAGAATATGTTGCGTCACATCACATCCAAGTCCTTGCTGTTAAGAATGTTTGGCGTTCTTGCTATCGCAGTGATGATGTTGGGCGTTGTCGGGACAGCTACGGCAAAGCCGCCAACCATCACCGTGAACGAAGTGACAACGTTTCAAGATACTGATGGGTCTGCTCTGGATCCGCGAGAAGGGATCGAGGGGTCTATGACAACCCTTGAGCGAAAAAACAACAAGATCTCAATGACCATCGAAACGTCAGAGCTTCCTGCTGGGGTCTATACCATCTGGTGGCATCTTGAAACCGGCCAACCCAATGAATCAATTCTTTGGGCCACCTACACCATCGTCGGCGAGGATGGGGAAGGGAGTTTTTCTGGGACGTTGAAGGAAAACAAGAATCCGGGATTTGTGTTCCTTGGTGACGGTCTCGATGACGCGCGAGGCGCAGATGTTGAGATGTTCATCCGCTATCACGGTCCTGCACGATTTGGTGAGCCGGAGATTCTGAACATTCAGCTCACAGATCCCTTCGGCGGATGTAATGATCCCAGAAACCCGATTCCAACCGAAGATGATTTTGATTGCTACAACCCGCAGATTGCGGTGCACGGCACACCATAGCGCAGACAAGATGTATTCGTGAAATGGCCTGCTTGGACGCGTAGCGTATCAAGCGGGCCGTTCTATTTTGTCTCGCCTGATTGTGCGTTGGCGGATATGTGGAGTGTGTGCCACAGCACGCGCTGAGCGTACAATAGTTTTAGAAGGCTGGCCTTGCCATGCTGGAAACTGACCTCGGCGGTGCGAATTGCTTCCTTGGCTTGTTTGAGAAAGCCTTTCCTACGGACTTCTCGTCACGCTATATCCGGTCTGGAAAATACTCTTTGACGATGGTTTGCAAGCCTTCATGCGTCAGCGGCTTCCGTTCAAAGCCTTTGATGCTTGGACTATCTTTCGCGCGGGCTTCATCATTTGGATTGAGGGTTGTTGTCAGCATGACCACTATGACTTTCCCTTGTTGGTCTGTATCAAGTGTTTCGTACACCTCAGGAAACTCCCATCCCGTCATACCCGGCATGTTGATGTCAAGAAAAATAAGTGCAGGCTTTGGGTATTCACCGTCTTTTTTTGTTTTCAGGTAGTCTAGTGCGTCAACGGGTCTCTCTATGGCGACGACTTCGTCAGCAACCTCCGTCTCTTCAGCAACCATCGTGTCCAAATAGTTGTCAGCTTCGCTGTCATCAATCAGCAAGATACAGTTCAGTCTTTGTTTCATCGTGTTTTTCTTTAGCCTTTCAGCATGGGAGGGTAAAATGAAATGCACTTCCTTTCCCAACGTATGAGTCGACCCAAATCTTTCCCCCGTGGGCGTGGACGATTTTGCGGCAGTGAGCTAAGCCGATCCCGGTGCCCTCATATTCTTGCTTCGTATGTAGTCGCTGGAAGATATCGAAGATCCGATTCTGGTGTTCCGGTGCAATGCCAATTCCATTGTCATGAATTGAAATTTGCCAATAGCGCTGCTCCTGCCGCGCCACGATTCTAATAGATGGATCAGTATCCTTTGTGCGGAATTTGATGGCATTGATGATCAGATTTTGAACCAGCATTCGAAGCTCGGGTTCACATCCTTTCAGTTGGGGTAATTCTTCAACATTCAACGTCGCCCGGCTTTCGGAGATGATGTGAGACAGGTCCTCCTGAATCGCGTTGACCATGGTATTGCAATCCACGATCACCTGTTGCCCTTCCCGTCCGACGCGGGAATACTCCAGCAATCCGGTAATGAGTTCACTCATACGGGTGGCGGCGTTTGATATGAAACGGAGAGACGTGCCGACTTTCTCGCTTCGCATTTGGTGAGAATCGCGTTGGAGCACATCCACAAAACTCGTGACCGTACGCAGCGGCTCTTGAAGGTCGTGGGACGCTAAGTATGCGAACTGTTCAAGCTCCGCATTCGAACGTGCGAGTTCATCACTTCGGTCTTGTAACGCTTGCTCTGCCTGTTTGCGTTCCGAAATATCTATGATGGAACTGAGGACCAAGGTTCCTTCCTGTGTTCGAATGGGATTCAGTCCAATCTCCACGGGGAATTCGCTGCCGTCCTTGTGCAGTCCGAACAGGTCTCGTCCTGCGCCCATCGACCGAGTTACCAGGTGATTAAAGTAGTCATGACGATACCCTGGATGGTTCTCTCTGAAGCGTGTCGGAACTAGCATTTCGATCGATTGCCCGAGCAGATCAGCTCGGGGATATCCGAAGCACCGTTCGGTTTCTGAATTGACCAGAACAATCTCTCCATGCTGATTCACCATGACCATAGCGTTGGGAGCAGACTCTACGACCAGACGAAACTTCTCTTCAGCTTGTTTCCTCTCGGTAATATCCGCAATGGCACTCAACACGAATACGCCTTCGCCTGTCTCAACCGGGTTGAGCCCGATCTCTACGGGGAACTCGCTGTTGTCCTTGCGCCGAGCATACAAATCCCGACCAATGCCCATGCGTCTGGCTGTTGGGGTTGCGAAGAAGCTTCCACGGTGACCGGGATGTGCCGCTCGAAATCGATCGGGCACTAAGATCTCCACCGGCTGTCCGAGCAGTTCGTTCCGGGGATACCCAAACAGCTTCTCAGTTTCGGTATTGACGAGCGCAATCTCGCCCTCGCGATCAATCATCACCATCGCGATGGGAGCAGCTTCGAGGATCGCACTGAGCAACTTTGGGTCAGTACTCATAGGCTCCCTTCGCGTGGAAACGAAACGCTTACAATGACGTCGTTTCTAGTGTTGGAGGATACTTATTTAGGATATTGGCAGTCAGTCAGGTATTGCGTCGATTGACGACTAACTGTGGGAGTGGGATCAATCAACGTTGAAACGTCAATCCTGCTATTCAACATAGGGTTGATCTTCGCTTGATTTTCAGTTCGACAGTCTAGCAGAATCCACCACATGCCGGCTATCGCCATACCGGGTATTTCGAGAGAGTTGAAAGACTGTAAATGATAGAGAAAGCCACTGATGCCTCCAGTGATTGTGCCTCACATCGGTCTGGCTAACGCTACTCACCTAAAGAGGCGAGAGGGAGATGGCAACATTCCGAGTGCCAGGCGCACTGTTAGGAGTCCTTATATTGCAATGCTTACAGCGTCCCTAGTGAGCGTTCGAGGTGGACCAATGCCACCGAGAGATCAAATTGTGCGTTGGCGAATCCGTGGAGTGTTTGCCACAGCACGCGTTGGGCGTCCAACAGGTCGAGGAGGCTGGCTTCTCCATGTTGAAAACTGACTTCGGCTATGCGGACGGCTTCCTTGGCTTGTTTCAGAAATCCCTCTTCATAGACTTTGCGTTGTGCGGTTGCGGCGTCTAAGCGTTGTAAGTTCTGCGCAATAGATTTTTCGAGGTCGTTCTGTGACAGCAGAAGCTTGGCCTCCACTTGGCGTTTCTTTGCGAGTGCGCCTGCGATTTCTCCTCCCTGCTGGTACCACAACGGAATAGGTATCAGAATTCCTCCTCCGAGCGATTCTCGTCCCGCATCTCTGGCGTAAAAACCATTGAAGGTAACATTAGGTATTCGCGTTTGTTTCTCTTGTACTAGACGATGGTCTGCCTGTTCGAGCTGTTTTCTCAGTTTGGTGATAGTTGGGTGATGGGCGAGTGCCTGCTCGATGGTTTGATCCAGCTCGGCATCATAGTCCGATAAGGGAAACGCTCCATGCAGGATATAGTCAGCTCCTAACGCTCCGGCGGTGACGGTGTTGAGCGCCGTACGTGCGGTATACACTTCCCCTCGCGCTTTGGTGAGGGCCTGTTCGGCTTGCAGGACCTCAACGTTGACCTTTACCGCCTGGAAGGGAGCCGTATCACCGGCACTGACACGTGTCCTAACGACGTCAGATACCTTTTCCATTGTCGTCACATTTTCGCCTGCGAGGGTGGCGATTTCTTCAGCGAGCATGAGTTCGTAAAACAGAAGTTTCGTTTTTGCGATGAGATTGAGTCTGACTTCGCTCAGTCCCGCTTGCGCACTCTCGATCCCGGCTGCTGCCGCACGTTTTCGTGCCTTGCGCTTGGATGGCCATTCCACCGGTTGATTTAAGGAGAAGACACGCTCGGTGAGTGATAGCCCATTTGATGGGTCGCGCACGCGGCCGTCACCTGCCTGAAAGCTGACACTTGGATTGGGATACGCGTCTGCACTGAGTGCTTCGCCACGCCGTTCATCGATGACGCCTTGGCCACCAGCCAAAATGGGATTGTGCGTCATCGCGAGCTCAATGACCTCGTCGATGGTAAAGGAGCGGGGCGCATCTACAGGTGTTTGTGCCTGTACCTCGGGTAGGGGAGCAAGCAGGATTGCGCCCGTTACCATAAGTGTTGTGAGTAGGTGTTTCATTGAAGCCTCCTTCGGTATTGCCGTGAGTTATTACACGTAAGAGACATATTGATCCTTCTGGCCCCTCTCCGTCATTCCCGCGAAAGCGGGAAACCAGGCTTT
>JAJDBL010000097.1 GCA_029261375.1 Nitrospirales bacterium | reverse complement strand
TCGATGGTGTACGCGCGACCGGAATACATCAGCACACTGCGCACGTCGACACCTATTGCTGACCATGTGAAGGTTGATTTTGAACTTCGCGGCTGCCCAATCAACAAACAGCAACTACTCGAAGTGATCAGTGCATTCACCCACGGACGACGCCCCAAGATGCCTGCCTACAGCGTGTGCTTGGAGTGCAAACGTCGCGGAACCGTCTGTGTGATGGTCGCGCATGGCACACCCTGCCTCGGACCGGTCACTCATGCAGGTTGTGGGGCCATCTGCCCGACCTACCATCGCGGGTGTTACGGATGTTTCGGTCCCATGGAGACACCAAACACACAGTCCCTTAGCGACGCTTGGATACAGCAGGGAGCAACCGGCGGGGAGATGTTGCGGGCGTTCCGCGGCATCAACGCGTCTGCCACGGCGTTCAAGCAAGAGAGCGAGCGGTTTGAAGACCAGAACAATCAACGTTAACTACTTGGCACGTGTTGAGGGTGAAGGATCACTCTACGTCAAGGTCAAGGGTGACAAGGTAGACGATGTCCAGCTGCGCATCTTTGAGCCACCACGTTTTTTTGAAGCCTTCCTGAGAGGACGTTCATTTCTCGAAGCGCCAGACATTACTGCACGCATCTGTGGAATCTGTCCCGTCGCATACCAAATGAGTGCAGTACATGCGATGGAACAGGCCTGTGGAGTGACGGTGAACGGACAACTGCGGGCACTTCGCCGACTCATCTACTGTGGTGAGTGGATCGAGAGCCATACCCTCCACATCTATATGCTGCATGCGCCGGACTTCCTCGGGTACGACAGTGCCATCTCAATGGCCAAAGACCATCCAGATATCGTTCAACGGGGCCTTCGATTAAAGAAGACCGGAAATGACATCATGACGGTAGTGGGCGGAAGAGAAATCCATCCGATCAACGTAAAAGTCGGCGGGTTTTACCGGGTCCCAACCAAGCACGAGTTGTCTCCACTACTAGAAAAACTCGCATGGGCACGCCAAGCCGCGCTAGAAACCCTCCAATGGGTCGCCACCTTTTCGATACCGGATTACGAGCATGACTATGAATTCGTCGCACTTCAACATCCGCGAGAGTACCCAATCAATGAGGGCAGGGTCACCTCAAACAAGGGATTAGATTGTGATGCATCGGAATTCGAAACGTACGTGCAAGAAGAACAGGTTCCTCATTCCAATGCCCTGCATGCCCGTATCAAGGAACGTGATGCTTATTTTGTCGGGCCACTGGCTCGATATTCCCTGAATTTTTCCGTCCTGTCCCCCTTTGTGCGAGATGCGGCGTTGAACGCGGGACTCGGACCGGTTTGTCGAAACCCCTTTCAAAGCATTCTCGTTCGCAGCGTCGAAGTGCTATATGCCTGTGACGAGGCGCTCCGCATAATTCATGCATATGAGCCGCCTGACACACCCGCGGTTGACGTGCATCCACGCGAGGGAATCGGCCACGCATGTACTGAGGCCCCGCGTGGCATCTTGTATCACCGTTATACCCTCGAAGATGAAGGCATTATTCGTGATGCCAAAATCGTTCCTCCGACATCACAGAACCAACGCACCATCGAGCAGGATTTGGCACGCATCGTGCCTCGCTATCTCGACCTCCCTTCCAAACAGCTGAAATGGCGATGCGAGCAGTCGGTCCGAAACTATGATCCGTGCATTTCCTGCGCTACACACTTCTTGAAACTTACTGTAGACCATGAAAAAGAGGATCAGGGATCAGATGAAGAATAAGTCATCTAACCTTGTGATCGGGACCGGCAACGATCATCGCGGTGATGATGCGGTCGGGCTGCTTGTTGCGAGACGATTGCGGACACGTCCTAATCTGAATGCTGTGGTTCGCGAACATAACGGTGATGGAACGACATTGATGGAAGCGTGGGCGGGAGCCAAGAAGGTCATCATCGTTGACGCAGCACATTCCGGCGCGGCACCCGGAACGATCTACCGATTCGAGGTGGCCAATGATGAGGTTCCAACCACGCTGTTCTCCCACTGTACCCATACATTCGGTGTTGCCGAAGGCATTGAACTCGCACGAGCCTTAAAGCAACTTCCCCCACAATTGGTGCTATATGGCATTGAAGGCGCACGGTTTGACCTTGGGGCTTCGCTTTCGAATGAAGTGTACAACGCCGCCTATACCCTGTTGACCCACCATCTTCCACAGGATACTCGAGGGCATTGATATGCACGAATTTTCGATGTTGACAGGATTGGTGCGAAAGATCGAGCGTGTGGCTCACGAAGAACACGCGACAAAAGTGCTTGCGGTGAAGGTCAAGCTCGCTTCATCTTCTCACCTCTCCCCTGCTCATCTTCTCGCGCAATTTCAAATGATTACAATCGGAACAATTGCGGAGAATGCGCGCCTTGATATCGAAGCCATGAGTGACAATATCGTGGGGGACGACTGGGAACTGACCTTAGACAGTGTGGAGATTGAGGCATGATAACAGCGTCACCTCCAGCGGCCATACGTCAACGTCTACTCATACGTGGCACAGTGCAAGGCGTTGGTTTTCGACCATTTATTTATCGGTTGGCTTCCGACCTCCACCTCGGCGGATGGGTTGAAAACTCAGCCCAGGGAGTTGTGGTTGAGGTGGAAGGCCCCTCAGATAGCATCGCAGCGTTCGTTCGTCGCATCGATAGAGAGCGACCACCGCACTCACAGATTGGAAGCCTAAAGACATCATGTGTTGAGCCGATCGGACGTACAGACTTTGAGATACGCGCGAGCAATAGCCAGGGAGCCAGAACCGCCGCAATTCTCCCCGATATCGCAACCTGTCGCGCCTGCCTGGACGAAGTCAAAAATCCGGACGATCGTCGATACCGTTATCCTTTTACCAACTGTACGCACTGTGGACCTCGATTCAGCATCGTCGAGTCACTTCCTTACGATCGCCGCAATACGACTATGAAATCGTTCCAGATGTGCGCACTGTGTAGCGAGGAATATTTCAATCCCAACAACCGGCGCTTCCACGCGCAACCCAATGCCTGCCCACATTGTGGCCCTCATGTTGAGCTATGGGATGCGCACGGCGGCGTTGTCGCCGTGCGCCACAAAGCCCTACGTGGCGCTGCTGTCGCAATTTGCAATGGGGCTATCGTAGCCGTCAAAGGAGTTGGCGGCTTTCACCTGATGGTCCAGGCGCATGATACAGACGCCATCAACACCTTGCGTACCCGTAAACGACGGGACGCAAAACCCTTGGCGCTGATGTTTCCCAACATCGAATCTGTAGATGCCGCGTGCGAAATATCAGAACTCGAGCGATGTCTGCTTCGGTCACCAGCAGCTCCAATCGTCCTCCTACGGCGGAGGCACGGCTTCACGGGGGTTTCTGCGTCAGTTGCGCCCGCCAATCCATATCTGGGAATCATGCTGCCATACACTTCTCTCCACCACATTCTCACGCGAGAAATAAATGTTCCTATCGTCACCACAAGCGGAAATATCGCAGAGGAACCCATCTGTACCGACGAACATGACGCCCTACATCGACTCGGCGATATCGCCGACCTTTTTCTCGTTCACAATCGTCCCATTGCTCGCCACCTTGATGATTCCATTGCTCGAACAATGAGCGGGCGAGAGCAAGTGCTCAGATCTGCCCGAGGATATGCCCCATTCTCAATCCACCTCGGCCAAGTATTGCCGCCAACGTTGGCCATGGGAGCTCACCTCAAAAGTAGTATTGCTATCGTTGTTGGCCAGGATGCTGTCCTAAGCCAACATATCGGCGACTTGGGAACGCGTGAGGCTCATCAGGCCCTTGGCGAAACCGTTTCAGATTTTGCACGACTATATGGTTTAGACTCCCCAACCGTGACGACGGATGCACACCCGGACTATGCCTCGACTCAGATGGCAAAGGCGGCCAGCTTCGCCACGACACCTGTACAGCACCACTACGCACATGTCCTCTCCTGCATGGCTGACAATCACATCGAAGGACCAGTACTCGGCGTGGCATGGGACGGCGCTGGCTTAGGCACTGATCACACCATCTGGGGCGGGGAGTTCTTGCAGGTTGGGGAAGAATCATGGAGAAGGGCTGCCCATTTTCGCACATTCCCTCTTCCGGGGGGAGAGAAAGCAAGTCGGGAACCGTGGCGTTCCGCCGTCGGCATCCTGTTCGAACTACTCGGGGACCAATGCTTTGATTTGACGGAAGCGGATTGCTTTCGATCACTGACCGAAACACAACGCGGGACCCTGCGTCGGATGCTCACTCAGCAGATAAATTGTCCTATCACCTCCAGTGTTGGGCGCCTATTCGACGGCCTCGCGTCACTGCTTGGAATTCGACAGCTCACAACATTTGAAGGGCAAGCAGCCATGGCACTCGAGTTCATCGTTGAAGAAGTCAGTGCCTATCAGCATTACGAATTCGCCCTGAGATACCAATCCGGTGAATTACCAGTGGTTCTTGATTGGGCTGTCATGATCCTTGGCATCCTTGATGATCTGCACAAAGGCGCTTCGACGGGCGTTATCGCGGCGAAAATCCATCATACGCTGGTTGAGATGATTGTTGCGGTGGCAACCACCCTGGGGGAACAACGCGT
>JAJDBL010000096.1 GCA_029261375.1 Nitrospirales bacterium | reverse complement strand
GTTCCACTGTTTTCCGGAGCAAGAGCAGAAGGAGCAACAGGCAATGAACCATTCGGTTCATGAGACGTGTGGGAGATACGTCCAACATGCCACAGCTGAAGAAACATGCGTCCGCCAGCCACATGCACGGCATTGGTCACGAGTTCCCAGCCCTTGACCTGCTCAGGAGAATGTATGCCTGGAGTGCCCGGGTAACCTTGCCCCTGTTGGGAGATTTGCGTGGCTTCCGAGATAATCAAACCGGCAGAAGCACGCTGAGCATAATATGTAGCATTGAGCTCGTGTGGAACATTGCCTGGCTGCTTTGAACGCATACGCGTTAACGGTGCCATGATGATGCGGTTGGGCAATGTCAGGGAACCTACTTTGAGCGGCTCAAAAAGTTTTTCCATCGTCAGTTTCCTTTGGTTTTGGACGGTGAGACTCAAGGCAGTTAGCCTTGTGAAATCGCCTGACCCAACTCCTCGTTCGTCATCGCTTTGCCGTCGAGATTCCAGGCACCATCGACCGTGTGAACGACGTTGACGTAGATGTTGTCTCGAGGTTGTTTGCCGCCCGACAGGGTTTCGATGATATCAGTGGCGTCCTTGAAAAAGCCCTGTTGGACCTCTCGGGTGCCCAATGCAAATGAGGGGACTTTCCATTCGACCCATGCGCCGGCGAATTCTTTTCCGCCGGAAAATGTGGCGCCCTTGGGCAGTACATGAACTGTCGCGGTGATGTTGGGTGTCATGACGGTATTTCCGGTGAGGCCATGTCGTTTCAGCATCGCGTCAGTGATTTGTACGACGGCCTGTTTCTCTGCACCGCGTGGAAGAACGCCTTCGGTAAGTGTGAGTGTCAGTGGAATGATCAGTCTCCTTTCATGTTAGCTTGGTGTGTGACGTCAACTACGAGCGTATAGAGCAATCCTCAGGCCAACAGCTGAATAGGCAATAAAAATCATTTAAAACAATGACTTATCGAAATCACTCGAATGCGATGCGGATTCACAATAATTTGTGATTCACAATAAGCTGAGACATCTTTTCCAGTAATTTGATGGAATAGGGTGATCGAGCCCTGGTTTCATGGCCCAAGCCTGAAGAAGTGCGAGGCTTTCAACTCTGTCGTCGCGGCAGGCAGTCGCGTAGCGAGAAAAAACTCAAGAACGGAGTAAAATAGCGCGTACGCCAGGCATGTTCAAGAACGCCTCGCGAAAGGACATGCAGCGATTCAAGGAATTCGCCGAACGCGGCGCAACCCAGACCTAATGTTCGGCAACGCTACAAGGAGGGAAGGAGGATGTTGAACGAGAAACTACTCTTGACGATCTTCAGATGGGGAGGCATTTCAAATATTGTAGGGGGCCTCTTGGTTGCCATCGCGTACCTATCGCATCCTCATTACGAAACCCCAGAGGTCATTGGCAGCGATTACTGGCTGTGGACCCACGTGATTTTCGTTTTCTCACTGTTGTTTGGGATCTACGGTCTGATTGGCCTCATGGTACATTCCCTTCCAACCGGAAAAGCGGTAGGTCTCATTGGATACGTCGTCGCAATCACCAGTCTTATCCTCATTTCCGGACTCAACTACTACGAAACGTTCATTAATCCGGTCGTCGCGACGGAAGCGCCGCAATTTGTGGAGAAATATGGCGCTGGCTTAACGATTGGTCTGGTACGCATCGTGTTTCCTGCCACCGGTGGATTGTTCGTCCTCGGCTATATCTTATTCGCATCTGATCTGTTGCGATCTCGACAACTGGGAGGTGGGGCTCCAACGCTTATGATCATTGGTGTGGTCGTATTCGGGGCAGGACTCAGCGGGTTCTTTCCTATGGTCGTCGTCCAGGGGGGATCAATATTGTTTGGTGCAGCAACCGCATGGTTGGGATACGAACTCCTCCGCACGACACCGAACCAATCACTCCAATCGATCTAGTAAGCTGCGTTGGAGTCTACATTGAGAGGTGGCCCCGGTTGTCTGAACAGTCAACCTAGTTTTATAAGTGGATTTCTGCATCGGTTGTAACGTGGGTCCCTCTTTTCATAACCTAAACTAGCCGTCGTCATTTTCTTTCTTTTTTTGCTTCTTTTTTTCTTTCTTTGCTATCCCCAGGCCCCCTGGGGAACCCGCCATGTGTCATGGTTTGAGTCTGGTGTCCAGTATGCCAGGGACTGCTGGGCCATTCGCTTATGCCGCCACGGGGACCGGCCGTGAGTGGCAATAGACCTGATCCGGTGGCACGCCGTCAAGACTTGAATGGGGGCGTCGGTTGTTGTAGAAGTCGAGATAAGTTCCGAGAGATCTCCGGGCCTCCGTCACCGAGGCATACGCCTTGAGATACACCTCCTCATATTTGACACTCCGCCAGAGCCGTTCCACAAAGACGTTGTCTCTCCATCTGCCTTTTCCATCCATGCTGATCCGGATGCCCTTGTCCGTGAGTCGCGTGGTGAAGGCCGCACTCGTGAATTGACTGCCCTGGTCGGTATTGAAGATGTCTGGGGAGCCATAGCGCGAGAGCGCCTCGTCCAAGACCTCCAGACAGAAGGCCGTATTCATAGTGTTGGAGACGCGCCAGGACAAAACTTTTCGGCTGTACCAGTCCAACACCACGGTCAGG
>JAJDBL010000095.1 GCA_029261375.1 Nitrospirales bacterium | reverse complement strand
TCACAGCCTTCGCCGCCATATGAGAACTGACTGTACTTCGGGCTGCTCACGATGATCTCTTGGGCTCCATCTACGGAGATCTCATTTGTATCCTCCGTCCCGAACAGACTCCCTCCCTCCTGAACCGTGAAAAGCATCATCCTCGCTAACGAGTCATACACGGAGGGACAACCTTCTCGTCTGATTACATTAGACCGGTTATGCGGCGTCACACTTCTCGAGCGACATCTTCGAACACTCAAAACGTGCAAGATTCAGAGAGCGACGATTATCGTTCAAAACGGGACTGAGATCACCCAGGCCATTGCCGAATCCAGGACGGCATCACACGCATTTACACAGGCCGTTGAGCAAGAACATGCTGCGACCGCGTGTGACGATGACGGTGACATACTTCTCATCGCCGGGGATTATTTCATCGAACAGCGATTGATTGATTATCTGATCAACATGTCAAAGCCAGGGGTTCTGGTTGATCGCAACCCTTCGCGCGAAACACGGGATTTCGTCTCTCGCAGCACCCATGCGTCAGCAGGATGTGCGGTCGTCACTGGGAAGACCCTGCGGTCATTGTTTCAGCGTGGCATCCACCGCTGGGAAAACATTCTCGACTCCCTCATTAGCAATGACGCCGACGCAATATTCGATATCGATGCCATACCAACATATAGTCATTCTATTCGACGTCATCGACGGAGCAGGTGGATGAAAATTGTCGAAAGAAACGATCTTGAGGTCGCCCACACCTGGGTCATTGACGGTGCCCAAAAAGGCTCTCTCGATCTTCCCGCGCAAGTATTGCACGCTCCAATTGAGAACGATCTCGTCTCCCGACTCACTGCGACCTCCATCACACCAAATCAAATAACACTCATAACCAGCGTTGCAGCGTGGATCGTTACCTGGGGAATACTCTCTGGATTTATGTGGCTCTCACTCGTCGGGGCGGCGTTCGTTGGGATATTGGATGGGTTAGATGGAAAACTTGCCCGCGCGAAACTGATGACGTCGAAGGTGGGCGAACTAGAACACCTGTCCGATATGCTGTTTGAGTATTCGTGGTGGTTGAGTCTTGGGTGGGTGTTAGGACAGGGCAGCGTGAGCAGTCCCGCGTTTATGACTGCCATAGGGCTCGTGGCGGTCAACTTTGCTGACACCGTGATCGGCGTATTGTTTTGGCTTTTGTTGGGACGCACACATAACCGAATTTTAGACAACTATACGCGGTTCGAACTTGCCGTGAGAAAGATCTCCGGTCGTCGCAATATCTACGTGTGGATATTGTTATTGATTGGGCCTTTCACGGGATTGGAAATTGCACTATCGGCATGTGTATGGTGGGGTGTTGTTTCGATTGCTGTGCGCGGAGGAAGGACACTATGGTTCGTGCTTACACGACAAGCACCGAGCGAATTTTCATTTTGATCGCTCCATCTATGTGACGTTCTACGCGCGTTCTGGCCGAGCCTGTCCCTGATCGATGTGTGAACAGCACGTTGGTATTTTCTGTAGATCTTCTGGCGCCTGCTCCCCTCACTAACCGTCCAACACACACATTCGACGGTGTCACACTCCATGCATCTCCACTCGATGAAGACGACCACACAAGTACGACACAACCCACGCGGAAAATAGTCCTCGTTATGAAGAATGATGAGTAGAGACTACACAGAAACTATGCCGCCAGCTGAACCCGAAGCATCACTCACACGGAAAGCTGCAATCCTGGTCGTCAGCCGCGCAATGACGATCATGACGGTTATGATTTCGCTCATCATCCTGACTCGAGTGTTGTCGAAAGACGACTTCGCTCTCTTATCATTTTTGCTACTTGTGTACGCAACAACACTTACTCTGTCACGCTTGGGATTGCCGGATAGTGTCTTCTACTACTTGGAACGCATTTCAGAAGCGTCGCACAAAGGGTTTGTGATTCTCACGGCCAGAAACATGTTTCTGGTTGGCCTCCCTGTATGCACCCTGCTTATCCCACTTCATTTTCTAGCTCCTATCTGGGGTTTCCAGGTCAACCATCTCCTTTTCCCTCTCGCAGCTATCATTCTCATCGAACTTCCCACATTTGTATTACCCAATACCCTCATCGCACTCGGGAAGGTCACACACGCTGCCCTGCTGAATATTGTGTCGGGAGTCTTGCAGTTCACCGCACTCGTTGTGCCCGCATCACTAGGACAACCAATTGAGCACGTCGTATATGCACTGCTGCTGTATAGCGTGTCTAAATTTGCGATCTTTACCGGTGTATTTCTAAGGACGTTTTCGGGTCCGGTCGGAACCCTGGCTTCGGAACTTGTAAAAGAACAGTTTGCATACTCAATCCCTCTCGGGATCTCCCAAGTTCTCTGGGACATCAATCGCCAAATTGATAAATACATCATCGCCGCCGTTCTTCCCGTTACGATCTATGCCGAATACGTCGTTGGGGCGTGGGAAATCCCGCTGTTACCCGCCATCGCGTATACCGTTTCATTGGCGATGATGCCAAATCTCGTACGATGTGTTGCGAACGGCGATCAATCTGCGCTTCTAGACCTGTGGCATCGCGCCATAAAAAAAGTATCGGTACTCGTGTTGCCGCTTGCCGTCATGTTTCTTGTTGTGGCAGAGGAGATCATTATCCTGCTTTTTACTGCGGACTACGCGGCCGCAGCAATCCCGTTTCGCATCTATACAATGAGCGTCCTCCTTCGCGTCGGAGCGTATACCTCCGTGTTGAAGGCTCTTGGAGAAACAACAGTCATCTACCGTTCTGCAGCATATCTCTTATTCATCAACCTCGCCCTTGGCATCCCATTGGCGCTCTGGCTCGGGATGAGCGGCCCGCCTCTTGCAACGTTGATCGCAAACATTGCGATGTGGGGCTACGCATTGACAAACATATCTCGTCTTCTTCACGTCGACATCGGACGCGTGTTTCCCTTTGCGTTCTACCTCAAATCGTTGAGCGTCGCATTCGTCGCAGCCATTCCCGCTCTCCTGGTTCAGGAAACGCTTGTCTTGCAACACACGGCACTACTCGCAGTTGTGATGATCACCTATCTCACGAGTTATGTCGGAATCGCCCGCATCACAGGCCTGGTGGAACCCGGGCACTGGCAGACGCTACTACGTTCGACCATGGGGAAGAGTGATATCGCGGATGAGCCACACAATCCCATTCGATAAGCCTGTCACACAAACACAAGCATGACAGTCGTTTTCAGCTACACGACGCAAGACATTTCACCGTTCATCAACAACAGACGCTTAAGGCCCAGTCGCGACATACCGATAGTGTCTATGTGAAGGGTTCGCTTGAAATAGATGAAACGGAGCTACCCACCATAGAGGCTGGACGGATTGCCATCACATCTGATGGAAATCATTTTACGTTTCTCGACCATGATGATCCTGGGAATCAGGTCACAATTGAGGCGTCACAACTTCTCGACATCGTACGATCGTCACTAGCTCCTGTCGCACAGAATCACGTCGTCCAACCGGCAGCGCCCGAACGTCGCGCGGCGTTCCGTATTCCGGTCTGGCAACAGAGTGATTTTCACGTGAATCTTGCCATCGACGGAAGTCACTGGGCGGTCACGCCACTCGACATGAGCATGTATGGAATCCTCATCGAAGCACCCTCGAACATCCCTGAAATACAGATAGACTCAGAGGTGCTCTTAACCCTTCAAATGGGATCAGAAACCGTTGATATGCTCAGCATCGTTCGCAGACGCAATGGCAATCGCTACGGGCTGCAGTTTCCACAGTCGTGTGCAGGCTCCGAGGTGACACCGCCACACCAACTGCACGCAGTCGTCGAGAACCTCACCAACCAGGCAGCCCCGCTTCATACTCCTGACTCTTAAAACAAATTTGCCAAAAGAATATGGGTCAAAAGGTTTTCCCGCATCCGCGCCTTGCGATTATCCTTTGATACGTCGATCGGCAACGCCACTGACGTTAAGCACGGCGCGCACGGGTGCACACCAATCGGTACAGCCCGGCATATCTGTTCGGGGGCGGAGAGAAAAGACGTGTAGGAAAAAAAATGTCCTGACGATACCCAGTCAGATCAGCAAGATTATTATCGCTGCTGGAAAAGCATGCACCCGTCAATGCGCTGTTCGATCAGTTCGGCCAAAC
>JAJDBL010000094.1 GCA_029261375.1 Nitrospirales bacterium | reverse complement strand
TCATCGTCATAGGTTCAGTTATTGACGCCAATAATGGCCTGCGCTCCTACTTGGCCTTAGTAAGGGAGAGTATATACTTAAGTGTACACGCACACGGAGTCGCGGCGTGCTAGGCTGCAGATCCTACGCCGAAGCGATTAGTGTTTCCTGTTCGCATGATGTGAATGCTGGGGCAGGAATCGAACCCAGATCCGTCATCCAGACCTACAAAGCGACTCTAGCCAACAGTCCACGCAAAAACCACAGCGTACAACGCATTCCCCGGCATCTATCGGTTGCGTTCGCGTGGAGCCCCGGTGCTCGTTGATGACGATTTGAACCTGGATAATGCTAAGGTATACTGACTAGTATACGGTTCACTCTTTCCATCAAGGAGATACTCTCTAAGAGACGCTTGAAGTTATTGGATTGATCGGGTTGGCTTTGATTGAATGAAGGTCAGAGAGCTTATCAATCTCATTGAGGCAGATGGCTGGATTCAAATGAGAGCGCGAGGGAGTCATCGGCAGTTCAAACACCCGACTAAGCCAGGCGCAGTGACGGTCTCAGGTAAACCAAGCCTTGATGTCCCCCCGGGGACCCTGAACAGCGCATTGAAGCAGGCCGGTCTTAGATAGCGAGGCATGACGGATGAAATACACAGTAATTATTGAAGAAGGCAGTTCAAGCTATGGTGCTTTTGTCCCGGATCTCCCTGGATGTGTCGCGGTGGGGGAAACAAAGGATGAAGTCCTTGAAACCATCAAAGAGGCAATAGAGTTCCATATCGAAGGCCTCAAAGAAGATGGTGCTGACATCCCAGAACCTCACTGCGATTCTGCTCAAGTAGAAGTCAGTGCTGCATAAGAAGCCATTAACCTAGAAAACAGAAAACTTCGCTCCGCCTTGCTATCCTCCTTCCTCAATCCGATCTCCAGCCTTCACAAAAATCCAGAGCATCGCGCCCATAAATGCGATCGTTGCAGCCACTTGTAGTGAGACGGTCCATCCAAATTGTTCCGCTAGCCACGGTGTGAGGGTAGGTGAAAGCGTCCCACCAAGATTGGCCCCGGTGTTCATGATTCCAGATAGTGTTCCGGAGTGGCTTTTTGAGAGATCGATTGTACTCGCCCAAAACGATCCTACGCTGAAATAGAGACTTCCTGCACCCAACGACAATAGAACGATTGCCGTGTATGGTTCGGTAATCTGTACCCCGGCTGCGATCAGTGCTGCTGCACCTGCCATTCCGATACATCCGACAGAAGATCTTCCGATCGTTATTCCCCATATCTCGCAGCATCGGTCTGATACCCAGCCTCCTAGTGGGCACAAGATAGTGATTGCAATGAACGGCCCTGCGGCGAAGAACGCTCCCTCCAACACGTCGAATCCACGGACGTTGACCAGATACAAGAAAAACCAAGAGAGATACACGTAGGCAACGTAGCCTAGGCAGGTGTAGCTGAGTGTCATTAACCACACTGATTTGTTTCGTGTGAACGCGCGCCACGGAATTCGGGTTTTCTCGTGATGGTTTGAACGATGCGTATTCACATCGCGTTTGATGATGTTCAGTTCTTGTTGGTTCACGCGGGGGTGTTGTTCGGGACGGTCGGTCGCGAAGACGTACCACAGGAGCGCGATGAATATTCCCGCGATGCCAGCCACGTAGAATGGTGTTTGCCAATTGTAGGTGAGCATGAGCCATGCCGTGAGCGGCGGTGTGAGGGCTGATCCTACACCAAGACCTCCTATTGCGAGTCCCATTCCGAATCCTCGCTCATTGGGTCCAAACCAGTTCGCAACTGTGCGTGCGAAGTTGGGTAGGGCGGCCGCTTCCCCGACACCGATTAGAAAACGCATGAGGATCAACGAACCCACCGTACCAAAGACTGTGGCGGTTGGAAGAGACGCGGCCAGTGCCGTGAGGATGGTAAAAACCGACCACCATATCACCGCCGCGGTTAAGACGAGTCGTGGTCCAAATCTATCACCGAGCCATCCTCCTGGAATCTGGAACAATGCATATCCTAAGACAAATGCCGAGAACACCTGACCCATTTCAATGGGCGTCAGGTTCAACGCCGGCATCATGTCCTTCGCGGTGACGGAGATGTTGACGCGATCGATGTAGGTGATGACGCTAATCAGGAAAAGCAGGCCGAGGATGGCCCACCGTGTTCGGGAGGGGGCGGGGGTCACCCGCGAGGGCAGCCTGCCTGGGGTTCCCGCTGACAGAGTGCTTTCCACACGCGTGGAATGTACTTCGTCGAGCCGTTGTACCCGGCGATCGCGCGCCAGGTATAGCCATGTTTCTTGATCTGTTCGCCAAGCACTACTGCGGCAAGTTCAAGATTGGTGCAGGGTTCTAAGGCATCGATGGGAGAGATACCCCTGGTTTTCCAGAATCGTTGAAGGTTTGGGCTACTAATCTGTGCGAGGCCGGCATCGAAGTGCAGTCTCTCTTTCCACAAATGGCGAAGAAATTCTTCAGCGGTATCGCGGTCTTTCAAAAACTTGCTGGCTAATTTCCCATTTTCCTTCCGATAACCAAATGCCCAGGGGTTGCCATTGGATTCGACATCGACAATGGCACGAAGGATATTCGCTGGAACGCCAGCATCCTGTGCAGAGGTTGCAAGACATACTTCCCATGACGATGAACTGTTCGATGCAGCATACGCCGAAGCGACAGTCGCCGTGTGAATGAGTCCCACAAGGAAGAGGATTTTGAGACAGTTATACAATACAGATCGTGCCATCAGATCAGTGAACCCTACGTGCTCCGGCGTTGGAACTTGTGTTTCTTTACGGTCTTATCGGCGAGGATGGGAGCAGTCTTGAGTTGTTGGTTTAGCATTGCAGCAATCCAGGGGTGTCTGCTCCTTCATTATAAATGAAGATGCTTCAAGATGGCAGCCATTAGCACAATCAACATTCCCATGAATACGGTCATTCTCTGAAATGGAAAGCGTGTGTCCGGAGGGTCGTTTTCTTCTTCCTCTGAGGCTGGTTTGTCCGGAGTCGCGGGCGACCAGAATAGGACGGTGTATAAGAACAGCGTCAGAAGGATGATGACGAATACCAGTTTCAGCGACAATACGCTGATATAGATTTGGTCCAGTTCTCCCCCGAGGCGAATCCGAACGAAATGCACATTGATGCCGCCTGTCACGAGGATCACCATGAAGAGAATGCCAACGATGCGTTGGTATTTCTTGTACATTCCAGCCGCGAGTCGCCCCGCAAGGTCAGGATCGACATGCTTTTTTAAGATTGGCGTCACCGCCATGCCGAGAAACATCGCTCCCCCGATCCAAATGATCGCAGACATGAGGTGGACCCAGTGATTGAGGGAGGGAATAATTTCGGTCATTGATCGCTCAGGGGGTTATTCGGATTGGGTATCAGGGTCATGTGTACACAATTGAAGTGGTCGAGTACGTAGAGCCACATGGGAAGATTCGAACCGTAGCGTGACGTCACGGTACGGGAGGTGCCTGGAAATCATTCAGGCTTAAGAATTCCGTCGATGACGTCTTTCACGTTTCCGCTTTTCATGGCTTCTTCCATGGTCACCTTGCCTTGCTCAATGCCCACCGTTGCTACGTCAATGGTGATAGTGGTGATCCCGTTGGCTTTCGCGTGTTTTTCCACCAATGCCCGCGTGCAATCGCGCATAAACCCTTCAGGAACTCGATCGATGCGTGCTTGTGCTTCATCCGTCCAGTTATACGGGCTGACGGTGCTTGCTTGCGGGGTGGCTTCGGGTGTGGATTCAGGTTCCATGTCTCCTCCGTTCGATGGAGAGGCGGTGGCTTCGGCAATCATTGGTCTCGCGTATTGTTCCGTGATGGTGGTCATCCCGATTTTGCGTGCTGTTTTCTCGATTTGAGCCTTGCATCGACGACGTTGATATCCAGCCGGCACCGCACGAATTGCTTGTTTCGCATCGCTGGTCCAGCTCATTGCCACATCATCGTAGGCGTTTTCTGTTTCAATCTTGCCTTCCGCCTGTGCTGCGGCTTCAAAGATGGATTTATCAACCAGTTCGAAGTCATCACCGGTGGCTGGACATACCGGGCATGTGACTGGCTTCGCTCCTTTGCCGACGTGCCCACAGTTTTTGCACACATAATAGTCGAGTATTTTTGATTTTGCGCCGTTCTCTTCCACAACGCCGGCCATCATGCCGCTCATCGTATTTCCCATCAGGTCCTTTGTGACGGCTTCGTCGCCTTGCATGGTGTTTCGGTCGATGCCTTGTTCATCAAGGGTCTTTCCGAGTGCACGCATGGAGTCGAGGGCCGATTTGGGAAGGATGGTTCCAATGGCTTCGTCAACGACAGAGTTGCTGATGATGGTGTAGCCCTTTTCGATCGCATAGCGGTGAATCGCAGTTTTGGCGATGCCCCGCGCGAAGATCGGAACTTTTTCCATGCGGCGAAGGGCCTCATCCGACCACACCATCGTGTATTCCGCTTGGGTATCCACCGGGGGAACGAAGGCACGGTTGGACACGAGGACATTGCAGGGAAGCGATCTCAGGAGATTCTCCGTATTGCTTCCGATATCCATTTCTTCGTCACTATGGACGCCAACGCGTCCGACGATGAGCAACCAGGGCTTCACCTGGCGGGCATACTTGAGGATTTTCTCGAAGGCTTTGCCGTCCAGCAGCGTGGTTTTGATGTCTGTGCCGTCCTCTTGGGCAAGGTCACGTGAGACGTCGAGGTGAGACTGATAGATTTTGGCCAGTCCGCTGTCGATGATCTCCTCATGCAGTTTTTCCTGTTCCTTAAATCGAAACACTTTGCCGGCTTCTTCGCTTAACACGCCAGAAATGCTGTGAAATGCGGCGTAGTGGAAGTAGGGATCGAATGCGGCGACCGCCTCGACAGGCTT
>JAJDBL010000093.1 GCA_029261375.1 Nitrospirales bacterium | reverse complement strand
GTTCACCCCCTATTGGCATTGTCGAGTCCCACCAAATGACGGTGGAATTGCATTGGGACAAGTAGTAGCCGTATCGAGACTGCCAACAAAGGCGTAGTGCTATGTGTTTAGCAATTCCTGGCAAACTGATCGAGATGACCTGTGATGAACCGCTGATGCGTACCGGCAGGGTCAGCTTTGGAGGAATCATCAAAGAGGTCAATCTTAGCTTCGTACCGGAAGCATGTATCAATGATTACGTCATCGTACATGTGGGATTCGCCATCAGCAGGTTGGATGAAGATGAAGCGATGAAAGTGTTTGATGCATTAGATGAAATGGAGGAATTGCAAGATAGTATTCAGAATTCAGAAGTCAGTATTCAGGCGAATACGAGAGAAGGGTAGGAATGCATATCGTCTCAGTTGCCGTCTACTCTTCTCTACTCTCTTTTCTTAGGCTGAATGCTGACTTCTGAATACTGCTTGCTCCCCTACGATGAAATATATCGACGAATATCGCGACGCTGATACCGCTAGGCAGTTCGCACGGGCCATCGCCAGCATCACCACGAAGCCGTGGATGATTATGGAAGTGTGCGGCGGGCAGACTCACTCTATCGTGAAGTACGGCTTGGATGAGCTTCTGCCCGATTGCATCACACTGGTTCACGGACCGGGATGTCCGGTCTGTGTCACACCGATAGAGTTCATCGACAGAGCCATTGCGATCGCCTCCCGTCCCGATGTCATCTTCTGCTCCTTCGGAGACATGCTGCGCGTTCCAGGGTCGCACCGCGACCTCTTGGCTGCCAAAGCCAACGGAGCGGATGTTCGAATCGTGTACTCCCCCATGGATGCACTCGCGGTCGCTGAGGCACATCCAACGAAACAGATCGTGTTCTTTGCAGTGGGATTCGAAACGACAGCTCCTGCCAACGCGATGGCCGTCTATCAGGCACAGGAGCGACACGTGAGCAACTTCTCCCTGCTGGTCTCACACGTGCTAGTCCCCCCGGCAATGGAAGCCATCCTGTCTTCCCCCATGAACCAAGTCCAGGGATTCGTTGCCGCCGGCCATGTGTGCACCATCATGGGCTATAGAGAGTACGAGCCTCTCGCAAGAAAGTATGGCATCCCCATCGTCGTGACGGGATTCGAGCCGGTAGATATTCTACATGGCGTCTATCTATGCATCGAACAGTTGGAGCAAGGTCGAGCAGAAGTTGATAATCAGTACACCCGTGCAGTGCGTCAGGCTGGAAATCAGATCGCGCAAGAACTCATGCAGAAGATATTCAAGATTGTGCCGCGGCGCTGGCGAGGGATCGGAGACATTCCACAGAGCGGCCTCAGCCTGAAGGAGCGATATGCAATGTTTGACGCTGAGCGTCTATTCGATGTCGCGTGCAACTCCTCTTCAGAACCGTCAGCATGCCAAAGTGGGATGATTTTGCAAGGCCTTATGAAACCAAACGCGTGTCCCGCATTTGGCACTCGCTGCACACCAGAAAGACCACTTGGAGCTCCAATGGTTTCATCAGAGGGCGCCTGTGCGGCGTACTTCCGGTATCGAAAGCAAGCAGGCAGATCAACTGAAGGTCGAAGGCTGAAGGTTAAAACTGAGATTCAACCTCATAGAATTCTAAGTGGATAAAGGCATGGTAGGACTAGAGCACGGAGTGTCCTTAGAAAAGTTCCCCCACTTCTACCTTCAGCCTTCAGCCTAAACACCCACTCAAGGAGGCGAAAGATGGCAGACCAAACCGACATGACACTTCAATGCCCCATTCCAATTACCGAACACGATCAGATCCAGCTAGCCCATGGCGGCGGGGGACGATTAACCCATCAACTCATCGAGAAAATGATCGCCCCCGAATTTGATAACCCCATGTTGAATGTTCGACATGACGGAGCAGTCGTCAGCTTCGATCGAGCAAAGCTAGCATTTTCCGCTGACTCCTTTGTCGTTCAACCACTCTTCTTCCCCGGTGGCAACATCGGAACCCTCGCGGTCACCGGCACCGTCAACGATCTCGCGATGTGTGGAGCACGGCCTCTATATATGAGTGCCGGATTTATTCTTGAGGAAGGCCTGCCCATGCAAACCCTGTGGCAAGTCATTCAGTCAATGCAGCGGGTGGCGAAAGAGGCCGGAGTCCACATCATCACAGGTGACACCAAAGTCGTAGACCGTGGTAAGGGGGACGGAATCTTTATACACACGTCTGGCATAGGAATCATTGAGCACCCCATCTCAATTAACCCACTAAGCATTCAAGCAGGCGACGCCATCGTGCTCAGTGGAGATATTGGGCGGCATGGGATAGCCATCATGGGGGTGCGTGAAGGCCTCACCTTTGAGGGCGCAATTGAAACCGATTGTGCGTGTCTATCCGGCCTCGTACAAGCACTACTCGATGCCCACATCGAAATCCATTGTCTACGCGACCTCACTCGGGGCGGACTAGCGACGGCACTGATCGAGATCGCCGAAGCCGCTCGCGCTGAAATCAGTATGAATGAAGCTCCAATACCCATTCGTGAAAACGTCAGGGGTGCATGCGAGATCCTCGGCCTAGATCCACTATATGTGGCCAACGAAGGACGGTTCGTCGCCTTCGTTCCAGAAAAACATCTAGTGAAGACGCTTGAGATCATGCATGCGCATCCGTTAGGAGCAGACGCAATAGAAATTGGAAAGGTTGACACTGTAGGACAAGCGGCTTCTCAAGGTATGGTCACAATGAAAACACAACTGGGAACGAGTCGAGTCATTGATATGCTCAGTGGAGAACAGTTACCACGTATCTGCTAGGTTGTCTGTC
>JAJDBL010000092.1 GCA_029261375.1 Nitrospirales bacterium | reverse complement strand
TCCCGGCACTGATCATGGTTTCCGCTGTCACATCCCCCTTGATCACCGCGTGCTTTCCAACTATCAAGGTGCCTTTCACATGCAACGCGCCCTCAACAATGCCATCAACACGTGTTGGCCCATCGACGTAAAGGGTTCCCTTTAGCTCTGCCCCTTTGCCTAGAAAAGTAAGAAGTTCTTCAGGCTCTGAGGGTGTTGAATCTCCATTTTTACCAAGGTTCCACATGCGACATACAAGAACTATTACTTTAGATACGTTACTTTAAACGAATACTACTCAATAATGAACTTCATCGGGTTTACTTTTGCTTTATTGACGATCACTTCATAATGCAAATGCGGGCCTGTTGAAAGCCCAGTATTGCCAACCGTCCCAAGAACCTCACCACGCTTAACTTTCTGCCCCACTTTCACTCCCATCGTATGAAGGTGCGCGTACCGTGTAGAAATCCCATACCCGTGGGCAAGGGTCACGACCTTTCCGAAGCCACTATCATGCTTGCGATGGACAACCGTTCCCGCAGCAGATGCAACGATGGGGGTTCCAGTCTTCGCACGGATATCAATGCCACGATGTTTTGCGGGCAATCCGGTAAACGGTGATCGGCGTGGCCCAAAGTCTGACGTCACCCAACCCTTTACAGGCCAAATCGCAGGGGTAGACTCCCAACGCGCGCGACGCTGTTCAACTGTCTCTACCAAAGCGCGGAGATCGCGATACTCGACCTTGGCATCAGTACTAAGCCACGCTAATTCTTGCTGGAGGGTTGTTTTCGCGGTACTGAGCATAGACAAGTCAGTCATCGGGGGGAATTCAATCTCGGGAATCACTAAGGAAAGATCTTCTCCGCCCTGTCCTGAAATTGTATCTCCAAACCCTTCTTGCTGGAGACCCAACATTTCCCGAACTTTCGTCGTGAGCTCCTTCATATTCGCAAGCTGAAACCGCAGTTTCTCTATCGCAGAATTGGCAGCCGACGCCTCGCGTTTTGTCACTTCAAGTTTTGATTTAAGACCAGCTAACTCCACAAGCTTCTCGCGCTGCTCGAGGTGTTCGGACACAAAGTACCACTGCGCACAGAGAAAGATTGCCAGCAAGATCAACACCGTCTTCACGGTCTTCTTTTGGACGGAAAAATGGCGTGGAGGAGAGGTGTGATTCCTAAAAACCATCACCGTATATGATTCTCGTTGGCTCATATTGCCTTTCTCTGATGGCTACATAATGCACGTACTATTACGTTAGCGTAAAACGGTATCAGACTTCCAAGCACGCGTCAATATTACCTAATTCCTGTATTTGGCGCTCAAAACCCGCCACGTGTAACAAACGTCAGATTCCTTGCAAACATAAGGCGATTGTTGTATCGTAATGTGCCGTATCTTATTGAAACTGTTATCAAATCTCTCCTTTATGAAGTCCCTCGAACCGTATAGATGTGAAATCGACGAAATAGACGACCAGATTCTGAAGCTACTCTCTCGGAGGGCAAAGGCGGTCGTTGAAATTGGAGTCATCAAAAAGGCAAATGGGGAACGTATCAATTTACACACCGCCGGTCGCGAAGCAGAAATCTTTGAGCGCTTATTTCAGAATAATCATAGCCTCTATCCTAATGAAGCCATCCGCCATGTCTTCCGTGAGATTATGTCGGCATCCCTTTGCCTCGAGAGCCCCGTCAAAGTGGCCTTCCTTGGCCCGGAAGGCACGTTTACTCATTTAGCAGGACTGCGTACATTAGGATCATCGGCTGAATACGTCGCAATCTGGAGTATCGATGGTGTATTTCACGAAGTTGAACGAGGTGGTGCACACTTTGGTATCGTCCCAATTGAAAACTCAACGGAAGGACTGACGAACCGGACACGGAATATGCTCCGTGACACAACGCTAACAATTTATGGCGAGGTGTCACAACAGATCACACACCACCTTGTGTCAAAATCCGCAACATTAGAGGACATTACGACAGTCTACGCACACCCTCAGGTAACTGAGCAGTGTCGAAAATGGCTGGGGGAAAACCTTGCACATGTTCCCGTGATCAATGTGGCAAGCACAGGGCAAGCGACAGAACGGTCTTTGAACAACCCCACGGCAGCCGCAATTGCATCAGAACTCGCCGCGTCTCGGTGGAATCTTAACGTTTTAGGATATCAGATCGAAGATTGCCTCAATGACTATACTCATTTTCTTGTGTTGTCGAAGACAATGCCTCAGCGTACGCGGAAAAGTAAAACCTCACTGATGATTGAGACTCGAGATCAACCGGCTGCGCTGAGCGAGCTATTTGCTCCATTTACTTCCCAGGGAATCCGTGTAACGAACATCGCATTTCATCGCTCACTCACAAACGCGACACACAATGTTGTTTTCCTTGATATCGAGGGCCATATCGATGATGAGCCAATGACGAAGACGTTAGCTGAACTAAAGACACGAACGACCAGGATGAAAATACTAGGTTCCTACCCCACCGAGGAAACTTAGGCACTCCACAGAGAGAGCCAGCCTCCTGGCACCACGCGTTGACCAACTATGTCTATTAACCTCCATCCTGCTATTAGCTCGCTTCGTCCCTATATACCCGGAAGACGTGTCCAGGACATCGAACGCGAGTACGGCGTCAGCCAAGCAATCAAACTTGCCTCCAATGAGAATGCACTCGGACCTTCACCCAAAGCGTTGGCCGCTTTGGATGGGGGGACCACGACTCTCCACAGGTACCCGGACGGAAGCGGATCTGAGCTTAGATTAGCTCTCGCTGAGTGCCATGGCGTTTCAAGTGAGCAAATTCTGCTCGGTAATGGATCAGATGAACTCATTGCACTCATCGTCAAAACCATTATGGGACCGGGCGAGGATGCGATTGTCGCTACTCCCTCGTTCTCAATCTACGAAACTACGGTCCGCTCCGCGCTCGGTCACGTGATTACAGTCCCCCTCACCAGCCACTGTTATGACCTTGAAACGATGACTCACGCAGTAACCCCAAAGACACGATTGTTTTTCATATGTAACCCGAACAACCCGACTGGCACGACAGTGACTACTAAGCAAATTCGTTCATTTCTTACTCAGATTCCGCCGAATACGATCGTGGTCATCGACGAAGCCTATGGAGAGTACGTGACCGATGCGGACTTTCCCGATAGCGTCGCTTTGCAATCAGAAGGATATCCGATCATCGTGCTTCGGACATTCTCAAAAATCTACGGTTTAGCCGGACTCAGAATCGGCTACGCGATTGCTCCAGGATATCTCGTGGAGGCCATGAATAGAATCAGACTTCCGTTTAATACTAATACGTTGGCACAGCAGGCTGCATTGGCAGCCCTCAACGACAAAGAGCATCTTGCAGCGAGTCGCGCAATGAACATCAAAGGCAAAGCGCTATTCTATAACGCGTTCGCTGAGCTAGGGCTCCCGTTCTTGCGTTCCGAAGCAAACTTTGTCTATGTCGATACGCTCCGTGATGGAAACACAGTGTTCGACGAACTGTTACGGTTAGGAGTCATTGTCCGTCACATTGAGCATTCAATGTTACGGATAACGGTCGGATTGCCTGCCGAAAACGACCGTTTCCTCCGCGCACTTCGTGACGTTCTTGGTCGCGTAAAGGCAGTGGCGCAACATGGCCCTACCTCATGAGATGCAGGAACGTCCCGCATTGACAGGTTATGACACAGCAATCACGGCAGATGGGCTCCTTGGTTGCGCCGTCTGGATGAGGTGTCACGTGATTGATTTTACGAATCCGAACGTCTCAATTTTTCCGTGTGCGTTCTTGTAATGTAGGATATGCGACCACACTTCTCTAAAATCGCGATCATCGGCACGGGCTTCATTGGAGGATCTCTAGGCCTAGCAATTAAAGCGTCTGGCATTGCTGACGCTGTAATTGGTATGGATGCAAGCGGAATCGCCCTCGAAGAGGCGAGGTCAATTCAGGCCATTGATCAGGTCGAAACAAATCTCACCGCTGCTGTCCGTGGGTGTGCGCTCGTCATCCTTGCATCCCCGGTCGGGACCTTTCGCGACATCGTCACCAGTCTGCATTCCGCCATGGACGACGATGCCATTCTCACAGATGTTGGAAGTGTAAAAGAGTCGGTCGTCACGCAAATCGAAACCGCCTTGCCTTCACGCGTTCATTTTATTGGTACCCATCCCATTGCAGGAAGTGAAAAATCGAGCGCGCTACATAGCCATTCTAATCTTTTCGAAAATATGCCCTGCGTGATCACGCCGACAATCCGCACAAACCAGGAAGCACTGTCTACAATCTCAAGTTTTTGGGAAGCGCTGGGATCTACGGTTGTCACAATGGAAGCCAAACAGCATGATATTATTTTCGGGGCTCTAAGCCACCTGCCCCATGTCATTGCCTATGCCACGCTGAATAGCATCGCGGCAATCCATGACACGCGTTTCTCTGACGCTGATTTCGGGAAGTTTATGCCACGCAGTTTGAAGGATATGACGCGCATCGCGTCAAGCTCCCCTGCACTATGGAGCGATATTTGTTGTCGAAACGCGGATAATCTAGTCTCCATGCTCGAGACCTACCAACAGGAGATCGCCTGCCTTATTGACCTCGTTAAGCAAGGCGACAGCGCCGCCCTCCAATGCGCATTTTCAAAGGCAAAACAACTCAGGGACGACGCCTGTTAATGTCAAATCTCACCCTCAACGCAGTAGAGTCGCTTACGGGTGAGATAGCCGTACCTGGGGATAAGTCTGTCACACATAGAGCGGTGATATTCAGTGCAATGGCAGACGGGCCCTGTACGATCACAGGATACTGCGGCGGCGAAGATTGCTTCCGAACCATTCACGCGATGCGGGCCCTTGGAATTCAGATTCAAATTGCTGAGACGGTACTGCGAGTGGAAGGTAGAGGCTTACGGGGATTTTCTGAGCCAGATCAAGTCATCGACTGTGGGAACTCAGGAACCACCATGCGCCTTCTCATCGGCTTGCTCTCTGGACAAGAATTTTTCTCAATACTAACCGGAGACCACTCGCTCCGAGGACGACCAATGGGTCGAATCACAAACCCATTGCGAGCAATGTCAGCTGAAATCGCTGGGCGCAGGGGCGGCGAACTTGCTCCACTTTCGATATCTGGACGTCGTTTGAAGGCCACCTCGTACAACTCTCCAATTGCGAGCGCGCAAGTCAAATCAGCGGTCTTAATCGCAGGTCTTTTTGCCGAAGGCGAAACGACCTTCCATGAGCCGGCACAATCAAGAGACCACACGGAACGACTCTTGCGCCACTTCGGAGCAAAACTTCATTGCGAGAGCGAAACAAACACCAGCGTATACTCGTCACGACTCCATCCGCGAGAGCTCGTCGTCCCGGGTGATTTCTCCTCTGCAGCCTTCTTTATCGTCGCCGGACTTCTGGTTTCAAACTCACGCATCATACTTCGCAATGTTGGGGTCAATAATACTCGGATAGGACTTCTCAACATCCTTCGCCAGATGGGCGGATGGATAGAAACATCAAATCTTCGCGATGAATCTGGAGAATCTATAGGAGATCTTCACGTGCACTCTTCTCCCCTAGAAGGCGTTGACGTCGATCCAACAGATATGCTCCGCGCGATCGACGAGTTTCCTATCCTTTGTATAGCCGCAGCCTTTGCCAATGGACGAACACAGATCAGGGGGATGCAGGAACTTCGAGTGAAAGAAAGTGACCGCATTGCCACCATGGCTGAAGCACTTCGCGGTATTGGCAGTACTGTTGAAGAACTCCCTGATGGACTGGTCATACACGGACACCCAACACTACACGGAACAACGTGTAAGAGTTATGGCGACCACCGTGTTGCGATGGCATTGGCAATCGCTGGGCTGCGAACGAAGGGGATGATGAC
>JAJDBL010000091.1 GCA_029261375.1 Nitrospirales bacterium | reverse complement strand
GATGTGCTCCTCCTCTTGTGGATGAATGGTGTACGGTTCGAATCAATCTCCCGTTAGGGGCAGATACTATACCACTCCGCTGCAATCCAAAAAAACTCGCCCTCGTTACCACTGCTATTTTCGGTCAGTGTCAGCGTAGAGTATGCAAATCTGGAGAAGAAAAGGCATAATTCGATTATGGATACGCTACACGAAGAAGAGTTTCCTGCCGCTCTCCGCGATACTCCTCATCATAAGCGTGTGCTGGCTCTCGTCGCTGAAATCAATGCTGTGAACACCCTGGATGACATCCTGGACAATCTGCAGCTGAAGAACAATATCCTTTCGCTGTTCGATGCGGACAGGCTAACGATTTACACATGTCTGCACGACAGGAAAGAGGTGGTATCTGTGACGGCAATCGCAGAGGGGGGCATATGGATCTGCGTGCCAATGGATGCAACGAGCATAGCTGGATACGTGGCGAGTAGGGGAAAGACGGTCAATATACGAGATGCGTATGACCTCTTTGGAATAAAGAGTTTTCATCCCGAAATCCAATTTGATCGAAGTTGGGATCAGAAGACAGGGTACGTCACGCGCCAGGTGTTGTGTGTACCCATTTCAGATGGGCAGAACACCCTCGGTGCCCTCCAGCTCCTCAACAAAACGACGGGCGATCATTTTACGGGCGATGACGTGATTGGGGCAGAATCCGTCGCGGAGGCGCTCGCGGGTGCGATGATTGAACGTGGCAACATTGAGGCGCGGACTCCAACGCGTTTCGATCTTCTCCTTGACGAAGGTCTTCTCGCGCCAGACACGTTGAAGGGTGCTTCGGATACGGCTCGAGAAACAGCGCAGGATATCGAAGACCTGTTGATTCGTGAGTACGGGATTCAGAAGGCAGACCTTGGACGAGCGTTGTCTGCGTATTATCAATGTGAGTTCGTGGAATTTAGTCCGATGGTGGCACATCCCAAAGCTCTACGGACAATGGTGGAAGGCAGATTCGACTATCTCAGAAACCAGTTGTGGATGCCAATCGGTTGGCACGACAACAATGTTCGGGTGATTTTGGAAAACCCGAAGGATCTCAGCAAACTTGATACCATCAAGATAATGCTCCAGCCGTACCACATCGAGTGTGTTGTCGGGTTGCGTGAGGACATACTACATTTCATCGAATATGCTGAAGAGGGAGAAGGTCACGCTGTATAAGAGGCAAGCTGGCCTCTCCGTTCTCACGCACCGTCATAGGTCTTAATCTCTAACATGTGTCCGGTCGGGTCTCGGAAGTACACTGCTTTTCCCCTTCCGCGTGCGCCTTGGGTCATCCCAGGCCCGCGCATGTTCTCCGTTTTGTCTGGTCCTTCTCCGTAGGCGACGCCGGACGCTCTGATCCGGCCGAAGACCGCATCAAATTCCTCAGCCGTCATCGCAAACGCGAAGTGGCGATGCTGAATCGACATTCCTGGCTCTGCGTCTCTAAAATCCAGGACCAGTGAATCATTGACTCGCACGACAGAGAAGCCGCCTGTTTTCCCTTCAAATTTCATTCCCAATAACTTTTCGTAAAACGCGATCGCTTCATCCATGTCTTCCATCGTGACGATGGTGTGGTCCAGTTAAATCGCCATGGTCAGTTCTCCTCTGGATCAAAAATTATTCGCTGTGGAGTCCCTGATTTAAAATCCCCCCTCATCCCCCTCTCCCGGCCGGGGAGAGGGGGATGAGGACTATAGATACGAGCCGACGTTTCTAGTCCGAGTCACGCGACGGTCCCGCGTTTTCCACGGGCTCGAATCTCCAATTCAGAAACCACGCTATCGCGCCGAACACGCCAGCACTATATGCGAAAAGTCGCCACAGGGGATGATCGAGCTTCCAGATTGCCAGTTTCTGCATCCACGCCCACCCCCAATCACCAGTGATGAGAAATGAGGGGCTCACATCGAGGGCACTCAACAACGCCCATGGCGTCACGTCCGACCATACCCCAGTCTTGATCCACACCAGAGATTGAAATCCGACGGTCAGTACCATCAAGAAGAGAAATACTTCAAAGAGGAGCTTGGGAAGCTTCATGGACCTTGTACCCCATGACAATCTGAGTTCGCTTTCGCGTACTTGATCTAAAAATCTTCCTCGCGCCATTGTTCTGGGCAGGGAGAGGATGGTTTCTGTCAGATATTTCGATAACACGTCCGCGTTTTGTGCCGCTTTCAATGCTAGTCAACACCGTCGCAATGTTATCAATATTTTAGCGGTATGGGCCATATATTGCCTGCAGGAGTCGATCATAGATCATGCAATATCTCAAAAGATGCCGTTGCTGTTCCCTCGTCCCAACCGCGACATACTAAGTGACACCACCGATGATCTATGGTGTTTCGACCTGTTTGTTCCCGCGTCCCTTCCGTCGTCTCGACTGGATAGGAGAGATCTTACCTTATGTGTCAGGGCTTCTCCCGTCGGTTGAAATGACGCTAGTTGGGAAGACTTGTCTCTCGAATGCTATGAGACCGGACACGCCACATAGCATTTGATGCAGCCAGTACTTACAATGTCCCGCCAGGTATTTTCTCCTTCAACGTTTGATGTGAGGCCTTAGGATGTTTCCAGCCATGTCCCGAAATAGGATGCTTCTAGTGTGGTCGGTGGTGGTACTGACATTGGTCGGGGTTGTGACATGGGCATCAACGGAAGCGTCACACATCACTGGCATCACGGCGTTCGCGCGCGATGATCAGGGCCATGTAACGATAGGAACCGGTAACGAGATCATTTCGCTCGATCGCACAGGGGAAATTATCGACCGTCACCGGTTTGAGCTTGAAGCGGGGGACACCGCGGCCGTGATTGTCTCAGATATCTCATTTGATCCGAGTGGCGACTATGTAATCGCGGACCATGGCAACGTCAAGATCAAGAAATATAGCAGTACCCATAAGCTGGTGTGGCAGATGGGGGAACGCGGTGACACGAAAGGTCAGTTTGCGGGAACGATGAAGGTGGCGGTTCATCCTCAAACTGGCGAGGTATTTGTGGTTGATGGTGGCGGTCATCGAATTCAAATTATCAATCACGCAGGCATCTATGACTCCATGATTGGTAATCGGGGAAGTGATGAGGGAAATCTCTTATTTCCAAATGGCCTCTTCTTCGACGCTGGCGGTGATCTTGTCGTCGTGAATACCAATAACCTTCGTATTGATACCCTTGATGTGAAGGGGAGTTTCGAATCAAGTATCGATTTGAAAGGCAAATTACATGAGGAATATCCGTATCCAGTATTTATGGCAGCGGACGACGACCAGAATCTCTACGTCTTGGCGGGAACATGGGATCTTGAGCAGAAACGTGCGTACAAGATCGATAGGGACGGAGACGTATTATTCGAGTTTGGGCAGGAGCTCTTCCCACGGTTTCTTGGAAAAATTGTCGTGGCACGCGACAACGTGCTCGTCATCGATCAAGATAACCTACAGATCCTGGCGTTTGGTCTGGACGGAGACGCTCTAGGCACGTTTGGGGCGCAGGGCATCACATCCGAGTTGAATATGCGTCAGACTATGAAGTCTCGATACGAGACGATCGTGACGATGTCTCTCGTGGTCCTAGGCGTGATGATCTTCTGGCTCTGGTTTCGTCTGTTTGGTGGGGCGGGGAGAGGAAAAGCGTTGTAGCTCGATTCAGTAAGTTGCAGGGGATTCTTCGTATGAGGCATCCGTATTTTCCTTAGCATCAATCGTATACTGTACATCGAGAAGATTACCCCAATCGGTCCTCGTCTTCATTGTTTCCTGTGTCTTAAGTGGGATGAACTCTCTTCTCTCTCGGATTTCCCAGCCTCCTCCCAGGGCTTTGTAGGCCGCGGCTAGGTTCAGCGCGACATCGCCTCGTGCGTTCGTCAAGCGATCCTGTTGGCGCACAAGAAACTCTTGGGAATCGAGGACGCGCTGATAGTCCACCGCGCCATCGCGATATTGAATCAAGGAGAGATCGACCGCGCGTTTGGCGGCATTGACGCTCTCCGCTAGAAATGTGACCTGGTCTTGCGATTGGACGAAGCCCACGAGGGCATCTTCAACCTCTCG